>CALLPU010000223.1 GCA_938016235.1 uncultured Granulosicoccus sp.
GTTGTTCAGCGACCAGGTTAATCGACTTAACTGCAATTGCATCCTGATCAGGTGCGGCATATAGACTGAGAAGCAGGCCACCTGGCTCAATCGCAGGATGAACGCGGATAGAACGTTCTCGAATTCCCGCCACCAGCCCAGATCCCGTCTGCCAAAATGCGAATCTCTATCCAGTTCTTTCAAAAGGCCTTCAAACCAGGTTGACTGCCCTTTCAGTCGCTGGCAGATCATGTGAAACAGGACCGCATAGCCCCCCGCTTTATCGGGTTGAATAATCGATGCATGGTCTCGGATGAATGTCTCTACACACCGGTCTAACGCCTGCTCAAGACTTCCCGAATACGCAAGATCCGTCTTGCCATCAATCGATTCATCATGCCGGGACGATTCACGGATTTTCA
The DNA here is from genome assembly GCA_938016235.1 of uncultured Granulosicoccus sp. GTDB lineage: Bacteria > Pseudomonadota > Gammaproteobacteria > Granulosicoccales > Granulosicoccaceae > Granulosicoccus. The sequence continues at coordinate 402 of CALLPU010000223.1, forward strand.
GGCTACCGGTAAAGTACTGAGCCGCACCCACTGAACGACAGGGCTTGTCACTTCGCATCAGGGTTAGCAGAGTATCCACAGTGGCCACCACCTGCTCATCTATCGGCTGCACAACGGATGTAAGCGGTGGCGATGCGTCTCTGGCATGAACACTGTCGTCATAACCCGTTACAACTACATCCGTGGGTATGCGGTAGCCATGTTTCTTTAGCACGCGAAGCGCTGCAATCGCCATGCAGTCATTAGCTGCGACGACCGCATCCACATCTGGATGTTCAGTCAAGGCCTGGTCTAAAGCGTTGTAGGCATCAATCGGAATATAATTTCCCGTCAGCATCAAACGCTCATCCACCGGAATACCTCGTTGCTTCAATACGTACCGAAAGATGGCTTCCCGCTCGAGAGAATCATCATCGTGTCTGAATCCACGCAAGAACACGAATTTTCTGCGGCTTGTATCTTCGGTGAGATGCTCCATCAACAAGCGCATGCCAGGATTGCTTTTTGACGTGACGCTGTGAACAGACGGCAGGTCAACCCCGACACAGACGACGGGCGCGTGCGTGAATCCACGGACAAACAAATCCAGCTCCACCCGCTTCAAGTTGTGTCCGATGCATCCGCCCAACACGATGTAGCCCGACACTGCATAGCCTTTGGCCACCGAGAAAATCCGATTCGCATCGTTGTAGGTCGGTTGACTTGACCGGATGTCGGGTTTGAGTTCCCGCCCCAGCACAACCACAACGCCATAACCTTCAAGTCGCAGACGTTCGGCTATCGGATCAATGAACTGGCGCTGATACTGGGTAAACGTATCGGTCAGAATGGCTACATATGGCATATCAACCCTGCTCCTTTCCTACTCGTTAGACTCCCAGATACCGGCGCAACTGGCTGGCATCGTTTTGCAGTTCACGCGCTGCCATCGTTTCCGGACATCGGCCATGTTCGATAAACGCCACGGTGTCGGCGATAGCGAGCACCGCATCAACCTGCTGCTCAACCAGAACAATAGCGACATTTTCCGATTTCAATCGAATAATCACATCTCGAATCAAAGCGATCATGGAGGGTTGCAAGCCTTCCACCGGTTCGTCCAGTAACAGTACTTTGGGTTCCGTGCACAAGGCACGGGCCATCGCCAGCATTTGCTGCTCGCCGCCAGACAGCGTATCGGCTCGTTGTGTCAGTCGCTCACGTAGCCTTGGGAACAGCTCGAGTACCTTTTCCCGAGTAGCGCGCCCAGCCCCGGATACCATCAAACCGATGTCCATATTCTGCGCAACACTCATTTCGGTAAACAGCCGTCGCCCCTGAGGCACGTAGGCCACGCCGCAGCGCGGCACCTCATGCGCAGCCAGCTCACTCAGCACAACCTCATCAAGCGAGACGCTGCCCGCACGCAAGGGCAGTAGCCCCATGATGGCTTTCAGCGTGGTGGTTTTGCCGGCTCCGTTTCGGCCCAGTAGACAAAGCACCTGACCGGGCAATGCCACAACGGATAGACCAAAGATCACCTGCGTGGCATCGTAGGCCACTTCAATATCCTTGACGTTCAGCATCAGCCGCTACCCAGGTAAGCAGACTGAACCGCATCGTTGGCCCGTATCTCAGACGGGCTGCCTTCAGCCAGTATCTGACCGAAATTCAACACCGTAATGCGTTGGGCTGTCTGCATGACCACGTCCATATTATGCTCAATCAACAGGATGGTCGTATGACTCGACAACCGCTTGATGAGATTCTTGAATGATTCAATCTCACTCTCGGCCAGACCCTGTGTGGGCTCATCAAGAATAAACAGCCGAGGCGATTGCACCAGGCCCATGGCGATTTCCAGCAAGCGCTGATGACCGTAACTCAGATCACCTGCCAATGTGTCTGTTCGATCTTGCAAACCCACTTGCTCAAGCGCCTCCATAACCCGACGCCGCACCCGCTGTGGCGAACTGTCTGGCAAGCGTCTGGCAGCGAGTGCTACATTCTCATGGACATCGAGCCGGGCGAACACGGAGGTAATCTGGAACGTGTAGGCCATACCGAGACTGATGCGCTGATGCGCAGGCATCGCTGTGATATCTCTACCATCAAACGTCACCTGCCCGGCACTAGAGGGTATACGCCCGCACAGCATGCCCACGAACGTGGATTTTCCCGCACCGTTGGGCCCGATCAGCGCGCGAATCTCGCCTTCTTGCAGCGCGAAGTCCACCGACTCAACGGCCTGCAGACCGGCATAGTGTTTGGACAAGCCCTGCGTTGCCAGCAGTGTCATGGTAACCACGGTATCAGGCGTTTGCGAATGACACCGGCCAGCCCCTGAGGCGCAAACAGCGTCAGCAGAATGAGAATGATGCCTGCGATGAGCAGATAGGCGCTGGTGAACTGACTACTGATATCAATCAGGTAGAACATGAATACCGTGCCGATCAACGGACCAATCGTGGTTCCCGCACCGCCCAGCAGCACCCAGAGCAAAGGGAAAATGGAGTACTGAACGGTGGCAAACGTTGCACCGGCATAACCGAACAGCAGCGCATAGGCCGCACCGGAAGCCCCCGACAAGGTTCCAGAGACAATAACGGCGAGCCACTTGTGGCGTAGCACGTCGTAGCCAAGCATGCGGGCGCGCTCTTCGTTTTCCCTGATCGCCACCAGTGTTTTACCAAAGCGTGACTGAACCAGCACGGCAACCAGGGCCAGACAAAGGCTGAATAGCATCAGTGCACTGGCATACCGAACAGCCGGTTGCGTCAGGTCAAAACCGAACAGAACCCGATCAGCCTGCTGCAACACAAACCCTTCATCACCGCGTGTGTACTCACCCAACAACAAAATGGTGAGAAACCCTGCCTGCGCAAACATGAGTGTCACGATCATGAATGCAACACCCGTGGTACGCAAGGCCAGGCTCCCGATGATGGCAGAGACCACAAGCGCACTGATCAGACCCGCCAGCATGCCGGGGGCCGGGCTTGCATCAAGCCAGTACATGGTCAGGCCCAGTCCATACATGCCGGCAGCAAAAAACAGCGCATGACCCAGACTCAGCAAACCGGTATAACCAAACAGCACGTTGTAACCCATGGCGTAGACGGCAAGCACCATGATTCGAGCCAGATTACCGCTGTGGTATTCCGGCAATACACCAAACAGCAAGGCCAGCAATAACACGATACTGCCATGCAGCAGCACGGATCGGAAAGGTGCACTGCTGAGAAAACTGTGACCGCCTGGCGTCATGAGGCACGTTGACCAAACAGCCCCTGCGGCCGGAAGATGAGTACAAACGCCACAAACAATGTGGCCAGAATCTTGGCAAGCGTGGGCGAGAAAAACACTGAAATAATGCCATCACTCATTCCGATCAATAGTGCCGCTACCACCGTTCCCACCACACTCCCCAGACCGCCAATAATCACCACGATGAACGACAGCAACAACGGGTCACCGCCCATCAGGTAATGGGCTTGCTGTATGGGTACGGTCAGCACGCCCCCCAATGCTGCCAGCCCCGCGCCCAGCGCAAATACCATGGCGTATACTTTTTCCACCGGTATGGCGTGAGCCACGGCCATTTCCCGGTCAAGCTGTGTAGCGCGCATGATCAAACCGATCCGCGTTCGAGTCATGAGCACCCATAGCGCCAGCAGGATCATCACCGCTGCCACGATCACTGCCAGTTTGTAAGTGGTTGTCCCAAGACCCCAGGGCCAGATCAATGCAAACCCGTCGGCTCCCCACTCAAACCATGGCAACGCAATGCGTTGATTGAACGGCGCTTCAACCGGGCGGGCTTCCGGACCGAATGTCATCAGCGTTGCCTGCTGGATCACATAGAGCAAACCAATGGTGGCCAAGATCGTGCGCTCAGGATCATAGTGGATCCGGCGCAGCACCAGCCAGTCGGCTAACGCTGCCAGTAAACCCGTGAGCACAGGAGCGAACACCAGTGCCATGACAAACCCTAAAGCCGGGGGCCCGCCCACTATCGTAGCTATCCACCAGGCAAGCACCGCACCAAGCATGAAGAACTCCCCATGCGCAACGTTCACCACCCGCATGATGCCAAACACGATGCTCAACCCCACTGCTGTCAATGCCAGAACGGCAGCCGTTATAGCCCCTTCGAGCATGGCAAGAAACAAGTGTGGGCCGAAATCCATGCGAGATGAAAACCAGGGGTTGTCAGGCGACAGTAATGGACATGTAACCGGGGTTCATCACCCCGGCTTGGCGCGCGTACGGCTAGAACGATTGCGTGGTGTAGTCCACTTCGTCTTCATACAGCGTATCTTCAATGGACGTTTGATGCGCCACGACAAGTTTTCCATCGGTTACTCTGGAGATGTACTGATGCCCGAATACCTGATGCGTCTTGCCGTTAAACAATTTTGCGCCTTGCGGGTGTTCAGCCGAATGCGGTATCTCGCTTATCGCTTCCACCGCCTCAATCAGCTTGGCACGATCCGCAGGCCCCTTGTAATCAGCTGCCTCCATCCCTGCCTTGATGATATACAGGGTTTCCCAGCAGCCGAACATATGCGCATACGTCGACACATCCTTGGTGTCGGTTATTGATGCGCCGTTAGCATCTACACCTACCGCTTCGCGATAGATTTTGTCGAACTCAGACTGATTATCCTGTGCGTATCGTGGGTAGCCTTCCCAGAAATAGGTGCCTTCCAGAAACTCCAGACCCGGACTGGCAAGATCGACGGCTTCCAGACTGTCGATGAATCCGAATATTTCAGGTTTACTCGGGCCGAAGAATTCACCCATCTCTTTAACGAACGTCAGCACTGCTGGCCCCACCATCACGTGATAGATGACCTCGGTGTCACGAGGAATTTTCGGAAAGTACTTGGTGAAGGAAGTTTCTGTAGGCGGTATGGCAATCTTTTCCAGAATCGTGCCGCCCTGCTTTTCAAAGGCTGCAGAAAAGTAATCGCGATGATCATGGCCAAAGGCAAAATCCGGATAAATCATCGTCACTTTCTTACCCAGATTCTCGGCGATGAACGGCCCCATTGCTTCCACCTGGCTCTTCACGTCAGTGATACCTGGCTGCAGGGTATAACGATTCAATTTTCCGCTAGCCACATGATGCCCTTCCGAGACAACGAAATACGGTAGCTTGAGCTCGCCTGCACGCGGGGATGAACCGAACACAACATGGCTGAACAACGTACCAAATGCGATATCACACTGATGCTGACTGGCAAATTTCTCAATCACTTCCGCACCGCGCTTCGGATCGG
>CALLPU010000224.1 GCA_938016235.1 uncultured Granulosicoccus sp.
TAGGGCGCGCTCGTCAATTCGTCCGTCAGGTGGATTCCAGTTCAGTCATGGTCAATGCGGCCACGTGTTTTGCCGATGGCGCGGAGTACGGGCTGGGTGCAGAAATTGGCATCAGCACCAACCGCATGCATGTTCGTGGGCCGGTGGGTGCACTGGGGCTGACAACCGAGAAGTACGTGGTCACGGGCGATTACACCACTCGTGGTTGAAGCAGGGGCCGAAAGCTCACTGCCAGGCACACGTATAGGGCTGTTCGGGGGCACGTTTGACCCCGTGCATTTCGGGCATCTGCGGCCGGCTGTGGAAATGGCGGAGCAGTATGCCTTGTCCACGTTGTACCTGTTACCCAATCATCGTCCGGCCCATCGAGGCCCCACGGGGGCCACCACGCCGATGAGAATTGACATGCTGCGGATGGCCATCGGGTCTGCCGAGCATCTGGCCGTGGATTCACGTGAGGCTGAGCGTAACAAGCCCACTTACACGTTCGATACGTTGCAGGAGATCAAGGCAGAGCAGCCGGAGGCCACGGTGCTTTTCTTTTTGGGCATGGATGCGTTTGCCGAGTTTGACACCTGGCATAACTGGGAAGGTGTGCTGGAGCTTGCCAACCTGGTGGTGGTCAATCGCCCGGGCGCCGTGCATTCTGAGTTTTCCCGCCACCTCGTGCTCCGCCAGCAGCAGGCCTGCGGCGAGAAAATTGTGAACGGACAGGCCGGCGTCATAGAATCGTGTGATGTCACGCAACTGGCCATCTCGGCAACCGATGTCAGACGTCGCATTGCGAGTAATCTGAGCGTGCGATTTTTGCTACCCGAACAGGTATCGGAGTATATTGCAGCCAAGCGGTTGTATCGCGTAAACGGATAGTCGAGCGTCACGCATCGACAGGAGCAGTTATCTTTTTTGAGTATGAATAGCAAAGCAGTAACCGACATGGCTGTCACCGCCCTGGAAGACATGAAGGGCATTGATCTGGTCGTGATCGATATCGTGGGCAAATCCAGTATTGCTGACGCCATGATCGTGGTCACCGGTACGTCCCAGCGTCACGTGCGTTCGTTGGCAGAGTCGGTCAGGTTGAGTGCGAAGGAAGCCAACCATCCGCCCCTGGGTATAGAGGGTGGGGATTCGAGCGACTGGGTGCTGGTGGATCTGGGCGATGTCATCGTGCATGTCATGACCGAAGAGAAACGCGAGTTCTATTCGCTGGAGAAACTCTGGTCGGTGGGCCCAGGCGACGAGGAGCAAGCGAGCCCAATCGCAGGTTCTGTCTGACGCTGCAGCCCAATTATTGACAAGCTGGTTACAGGATGCAGATCAGTGTGTTTGCCGTGGGTCGAAAGATGCCTGCCTGGGTTCAGGCGGCAGCCACGGAATATACCCGCAGAATGCCACGACGCTGGCAGTTTGAGTGGCGCGAGTTTGCGCAGGCTCAGGGTGACAGCGCCGATGTGGTCATGGCGCGCGAAGCCGAGGCCCTGCTAGCGGCTATACCCGACAAGGCACATGTCATTGCATTGGATAATCGTGGCCAAGGTTGGACTACTGAGCAGGTTTCCGTGCAGCTAGAGCGCTGGCAGGAGCTGGGTAAGTCGCTGGTATTTCTGATTGGCGGTGCGGACGGTTTGCATGCGAGTTGCCGCGACAGAGCAGACCAGCTGTGGAGCCTGTCACCCTTGGTGTTTCCCCACCCGCTTGTCAGGGTTATTCTGGTAGAGCAGTTATACCGCGCACAAAGCGTGCTGGATAAACATCCCTACCACCGTGCCTGAGCCTGATCAAACATTACGGCTGATCCTTGCTTCCGCCTCGCCTCGCCGCAGCGAGTTGCTGGAGCAACTTGGCCTGTCCGTTGAGGCTCGCCCGGTGAACATCGATGAAACGCCGTTATCCGGTGAAACGCCTGAGCAGCTGGTGATGCGGTTATCCAGACTCAAGGCCTGTGAGTGCAGGCGCTCACTAACAAGATTGCCTCAATCCAGTATCTGCCTGGGTGCGGATACCGTGATTGATCTGGATGGCCGGACGCTGGGCAAGCCGGAGAATCGTGCCCAGGCCATTGAGATGCTATTGGAGCTTGCCAATCGCGAACACAGGGTGCTAACGGGCGTGTGTTTGAGTTCTGTGCACGAGGAGCCCTGTTTATCCTGCGTAGTTAGCACTACCGTTCAATTCGGGAATATCACGCCGGAGCAGGCTGCGCGTTACTGGGCCACTGGTGAACCTGCCGACAAGGCGGGTAGTTACGCCATTCAGGGTCGCGGCGCACAATTTGTAGCGCATCTATCAGGCAGCTACAGTAATGTGGTGGGTCTGCCTTTGTATGAAACCGCCGAACTGCTTCGGTCAGCAGCCCGTAACTTTTACCCAGAGGGCCCGGAAATGGCTCTCACAGATATCTATGTACCATGACTGAAGAACTGCTGATCAACGTGACGCCCCAGGAAACCCGGGTGGCAACCGTCGAGAACGGCATGCTGACCGAAATCTGGATTGAACGCGTTCGCAAGATCGGCCTGGTTGGCACCATTATTCAAGGCACCGTTAAACGGGTGCTCCCGGGCATGGAGGCCGCCTTCGTTGATGTCGGTCTGGAAAAGGCTGCGTTCCTGCACGTGTCGGATGTTCAGGCGGCGCCGGTGCTGGACGACAACGGCGAGCCGGTGCAAGTGTCTATCTCGCGTTTGCTGCGTGAAGGTCAGTCGTTGGCGGTGCAGGTCACCAAGGATCCGTTGGGCACCAAGGGCGCACGCGTCACCAGTAAGCTGACAGCGCCCAGCCGCTATCTGGTCATGATGCCGTACGAGGCGAATATCGGCGTTTCAGCGCGTATCGATAACGAGGAAGAACGGGAGCGTTTGCGATCGCTGGTTGAGGAGATTCGGCAGGATGACAGCACGGGTTATATCGTTCGCACCGCGGCAGAGGGTGTCGATGCAGAGGCTATCAAGGATGATATGGACTATCTGCAAAAGGTCTGGAGCGGTGTGGTGGAACGTCGAAAGAGCAGCAAGGCCGGCACTGTCATTTTCCGGGATCTGCCACTGGTCCAGCGCATGATGCGAGATCTGAACCGCCGGGGCATCGAGCGTATTCGTATCGATTCGCGTGAAACGTTCCATCAATGTGTGACTTTCTGTGACGAATATGTGCCTGAGTTGTCGCCTTGTCTGGAGCACTATCCTGGCGAGCGGCCTATCTTCGACTTGCACGGTGTGGAAGATGAAATAGATAAGGCATTGAATAGACGGGTTTTATT
>CALLPU010000225.1 GCA_938016235.1 uncultured Granulosicoccus sp.
CATGCAGGCCTGGGATACGTTCTGAAGTTGTTCTGCCAGATTAATCAATCCGACTTTATGTGAAATGACTTTTTCAGTACTATGAATCATGAGGGTTGCCTCTAAGGTTTTAATGTTGGTTCGCACTTACATTAAAACCGGTAACCCTCACTTTTTTCAAGACTGTTGCCAGCTCTGAATTTCAAGTAAGGTGTCAGATTAAGTCTGAACTTCTATACATAATTGACTAGCTACAGGATGTAGTCCGCAAGAACGAGGCTGGTTTGTCAGCCTTTCAATCATGACGCGTTTTGCACGTCAAGCTGCTCACGCAGAAGCGACAGACTGGTAATCTGCAGTTGGGTGCGTGTTAACCTCAAGACACCCTTGGACTGCAGATTTTCCAGTCTGGTAGAGACCCATTGCCGAGTCACACCCACTATCGTCGCCAGTTGTTCATACGTGATGGTTCTGTCAATGATGATGATACCGTCCTCCTCACGGCCATGATGAGTAGCCAAAATGACCAGCAGATGTTCCAGACGAGCAGTGGCGGATCGAGTACCAAACATCTGGATAAGCGCCGAATAGCATTTGCCTTTGGCAACCAGCCCATCAATGATGCTCACGGCCACCGCTGGTATTTCCGTCACCAGCGTGCGCATGGCCGTTCCTGGCAGAAACAGCAGTTGGGTCTCTTCCAGCGCATCGCCAGACCAGATGTGATGACCTTCTCCGAATATTTCAGGCCCACCGACAAAGTGGCCAGCCGTCCAGTAAGCGAGCGTGACTTCGCGTCCGGTTGGGCCGGAATAGTAAGTGCGTACACGCCCGGACTCGATAATCCATATTCCGGCATGCTTCTCACCCTGCAAGAAAAGCGTATCGTGTTTCTTGTAGGTCTTGATCGACCCCAATGTGCGCACGCGGGCTTGTTCATTCTCCGTCAACCTTGCCAGGAATCCCGCTCCAACATTCAATTCTGCAACATGTTCAGTCAGAAAAATCGCGCAAGGCTCTCGTAATTCCATGTTGATGTGGTTCATTGCCTGTGCGTGGTGGCAAGATAACTCACTATATGATCAAGTTCAATTTGGGTCAGCGAGTTGATGAAATCTGCACCAGGCAAGCCCGTCGCATGCGTTCGGTCTCCCTTGCGAAAATCGGATAACTGTTTGGACAGATACTGTGCGTGCTGCGAATGCAGCAGCGGTATCAACGACTCAGCCGCTACGGAGCTGGAATCTGAATGACATTGATCACAGCCTGCATCCTTGAATAACAGTTCGCCCTTTGCCGGGTCGATTGAATTCTCAACGCTGTTGGCGACTTCATGCGCTTTGGCCGGTGGCGGATGGGGTTGTGATGAAAACCATTGAGCAATTGCACTGACATTGGCGGAGCTTACCTCCGTGACTATCGCCGACATCTGGCCACCATCGTTGGTCCTTGTGCCGGTACTGAAATCGGTTAACTGTTTTTCAATGTAGCCGGCTGGCTGACCTGCCAGTCTGGGGAATTTGGGCATCACCGAGTTGCCATCCAGCGAATGGCAAAGTCCGCAAAGCTCCCAGGGTTTTTCGTATTCAGCTAGCCCGGTACTGGAATACGCAGCACCTGCGCACAGCATAGTCGATAGTGGCAGACAAGCCACCCACGACAAACGCCTCATTGGTGACTGCGCCGATAGTCCACTTGCAATCGTAGTAGAAAGTCGGACACTTCCACTGCGTTCATCGGGGTTTCCAGCGTGGCATGCAAACGTCCCTGAGGGTCAATCACTCGCACATCAGCCGAGTGGCGAACGTTATAAAATCCTTGCGCATCAGCTGATTCCAATTCATAGAACGCATCCATGCTTTCAACGAAGGCATCTATGTCTCCACGCTCCCCCGTGACACCTGTAAAATCAGGATGAAAATGACCCACATAGCGAGCCAGCGAGGCCGCATCGCGATCCGGATCGACAGCCAGAAAGACGACTTCCGGCAAATTGTTGGGACTTACCTTGCTGGCAGTCTCTGCCAGCACATGTTCCAGATTGCCCAGTGTGTACGGGCACACATCCGGGCAACTGGTAAACCCGATCAGCACCAGCGTCCATTGGTCTATCAGATCTTGTTCAGTAAACACCTGGCCGTCTGCAGTTTCCAGTTCGAACCCTTGTATTTCCGGTGGGTTGTTAATTCGCTTGAAGGCGTCGGCCTGGACGAATTGAGACGCGCCTGTTAACACCAGTGCAATGGCAATTCTATTCATGAGTTCTGCTCCTCGAACGCGCGCAGGCTTTCCTTTCTGATCAACGACAGGCATTGCGTGCGCTTTTCTATGTAGACCGGGTCCGCCGAAATTTCAGGTGCGCGGGGCCGTTGCAGGGGAATCTCCAGGTCCCCGATGATCTGCCCCGGGCTGGCGCTCATGACCAACACTCTGTCAGCGAGAAAGATCGCCTCATCAACATCATGGGTCACAAACAAGACGGTGGTGCCGAATTCCGTCCAGATAGATAACAGATTTTCCTGCATCATCAATCTTGTTTGGGAATCAAGCGCACCAAACGGTTCGTCCATCAGCAACACGGATGGGTAGTTGGCCAAGGCGCGCGCAATACCGACGCGTTGCTGCATGCCACCGGACAGTTCAGCCGGGTAGCGATCCGAAAACTTGGATAATCCCACCAGCGCCAGGAATGTATTCGCCAGCGCACTGGACTCATCGCGGCTTTTACCGGCCATGCGCGGCCCGAACGCGATGTTTTCACTCACAGTTTTCCACGGCAGCAATGAATACTGCTGAAATACCATGCCACGATCAGGACCGGGTTTGACTACCTTGACACCATCCAGCAGGACCTGCCCAACCGTGGGTTGAACATAACCGGCGACCGTATTGAGCAACGTGGACTTGCCACAGCCTGAAGGCCCCAGTATGCACACAAACTCGCCGGCTTTGATGGTCAGGCTGGTTTGTGTTACGGCCTGGTGCTGTTTGTCCCCTTCACCAAACACGACTGAAACGTTTTCTATATCTACCGTGCCGGAGAGCGCCGGAGCGTTCGGAACATCGCCGCAAGTCGGTGATCTGGCCAATGCTTCTACCATGTTCAAGTCCTGTTTAATGCAGAGGTGTATTCAAGTGCAGGCAGCTCGTGTGAGCTTTTATCGCTGCTCAGTTGACGATTGTGTTGCTGCGCTTGACCACGCGCGATGGCATAAATGGAGACCAGCAAAACTGCAAAACCACTGAAGAAAAGAGTTGGCCCGAGATCTTCAAGTGCCAGCGATGCGGATACACTCAAGCCGAGCATGGCAAGCCCGACAACCCAACTCGGAGTAGCGCAACAGACAACCCAACTCATGGCAGCCGTTGTCATGCACACCAGTACTGAGCCCACACTAGCTCCAGCCATACCGACTGTGCCCGCTACTGCATCGCAGGCGCTATTTCTCTTGAGCAATATCAACAATGCGAGCAGGCCACCCAGTATTGTTAAAATGACCAGGCGTGAGGGAATGACATTAAGGCTCCATTCGGATATGCCATTGCCGTAATCGTAGTTCATGAAACCGATTTCGATCCACCACTCTTCGAACATGATCGGCAGCATATCCTTGATAGATGGTGTTGATTGAGCGATCGTGCTGATATTGCCAAGCCAGTCGTAGCTGATACCGTAATTTGGCAGATCGCCGAAGCGAATGATCAGCATGGCCAGTTGCAGGGTCTGTGCGAACACGGCGAACGTCAACCCCCAGAACAACAAGCTTCGCCAGGAGTGTTTGACCACAGACAGAACAGTATCCATAGGTTGCATCATCGCGCTTTCTCCTGCCATCGCAGAAAGGGTCTGGTTAACGACTTCACAAACAGTGTTGACAACGTTCCCAGAAACCCAATGACCAGCATGCCCACAACAATGTCCTGGTAATTGATCAGCGAGTAAGCATTCCAGGTAAAGTAGCCTATGCCGTATTGGCCCGAGATGATTTCCCCTGCCAGTAGCGAGAACCAGGAAACTCCCATACCGATCGCAAGACCAGCCGCAATGGATGGCAAGGCAGCTGGTAGAACGATATGCCAGAATATATTGAATGACGATGCGCCGAGCGACTTGGCGGCGCGCACCAGCACCTCAGGGGTTTGCTCAACGCCGTGCATGGTGTTGATCACAATGGGGAACAGAGCGCCAAGGTATGTAATGTAGATAATGGAAGCTTCTTCGGTTGGCCACATCAGAATCGCAAGAGGAATCCAGGCCACAGCCGGTATCGGCCGGACAATTTCGATATAGGGCATGACAAAGGCACGTACAAAAGGTATGCGCCCCATCAGCAAGCCGATGAACACACCCACCAGAACGGCCAGACAATAGCTGATCAGGATTCGCCGCATGGACACACCTATGTGTACATAAAACACTTCGGTTCGCAAATGTTCGGTAAACGCAACAAACACCTTGCCCGGTGAAGGCACGTTTTCAAAGTTGATGTAGAAATTCAGGTTTTGAGCGGTGGCCCAATGCCACACTGCAATGCCTGCGAGAAGGGCAAGCGCTGAGATCATCAGATTGTTCAGTTGCTCGGGTGACAACCGTGCCCGTGTCGTCGTTTCGGTGACAGCCGTTTGACCTGGGGTTGAGGTGTCCTGAGGCAGGAGCGCCGTTTGCTGTTCTGTCCTGCCATCCGGCTCTGTCTGTGTCCGGGTCTGTGACGGCTTCATGACTCGAATGTCTGTAGGAGTATCCGAGATGGCGGGCATCCTGGCAGGCAAAGCGGTTGCATTATCCGATGTGGTCTGTGCTTCTGTTGCTGGCTTCAGAAACGCTTGTCCGGCATTCAGTACCTTACTCATTGTGACCCTCACCTACCTTGCGCGAAACATCGGAAGCGGGGTGAGCCGGACATGGTATTGCACAAGTTGCGTTTGTCGCCATCCTGATTGCCACGTCCAGTCCAACCCCGCTATCACATCCCTGACTAACCTTCTTTGATGAAGTCGGCTATCGCTGTATCAAAGTCGATCAGCTGCCCGCCCTTGTCACTGGCATAGGATTCAGCCTCGCCCTTGCGCAGAAAGGTCGCGTAGGATTCGGCATCCTTGACCCAGAAAGCAGTCTTTCCGAAGAGTTTCAAGCCGGTTTCGATGTCATACACGTAGGTTGCGTTGAGCTTTGCTCCTGTGCCCTGCATCTCTGCCATGGCTGACAGAAATGAAGGCATGTCGTCATAGGTAGTCACGCCATCGCGAGAATGCCAGATCTCGTTGGGCAAGCCTTTGTTGGCAATGACAGGGTCCACAGCTGTCATCTTCTCTGCTTCATAGTCTTGACCCAGTTCCGCGTAAGCTGCCTTGACAAAGTCTTCGGTAATCCACTGATCGAAGTTCAATGGTGGAATGGCTTTTTCACGCTCCAGCACTGTATGGTTGAAGGCCACCGCTTCGATCCATTCGTCCTTGATGGTGGGGTCGAGTGTCAAGTGCCCACCTTTTGAGAAGTACAAATACAGTACTTCTTTTTCTACACCGGTCCAGCCTTCCATCATGCTCACGGCGCGCATGGGATCTTCACGTATCCAGTCGCCTGCTTCATACACAGCCTTGACAAAAGCTGTTACCACTTCAGGGTATTCCGTTGCAAAGTCTTCGCGAACCACGACACCGTGCAAGTAGGGTACGCCGGTTTCAGATCCGTCGTAGATCTTCCTGCCGGTACCCCGAAATTCCATCAGCTCCGACCACGGGCAAAAATCTGAATGCGCGTCTATCTTGCCAGCGGCAATGTTCGCAGCACCCACAGCTGGGCTCTGGTTCTTGAGGGTGTATTCCGTACTGGGAATATCGTTATCCTGCATGGCCTTGAGTAACATGCCCCAGGCAGCGGACCCAACAGGGGTGCTGACCTCCTTGCCAACGAGTTGATCAATGGAATAGACATCGCTATCAACTGGTACAACAATCGCATTGCCCGAGCCTTTCAAGTTGTAGCCGGTTCCTGCCACGTATAACGTGCGCAGACTTTCTGTTTCCTGAAATTTGGCTCCGTTGACAATGAGTGGGTAATCTCCCATTACTCCGAAATTCAATTTGTTCGCCATCATCTGGTTGGTGATGGGACCACCTGAACTGTAATCAGACCAGCTGATGTCGTACTCTGCATCAGCGTATTTGCCGGTTTTTGGCAAATGCTTTTCAAGCAGCCCCAGCTCTTTAACCACAATTCCGGCCGTATAGGTATCAGTACACATGCTCTGATGCCCAACGGCAATCTTGATTGTTTCCGCGGAAGCCTGCCCAGCCAACACAAAACTGACTCCCGCCATGACTATCAGTGATTTGGATAATGCCTTATATGTTTTCATCGATACACGCTCCCTATTGATTTATATTGATTTCAAGCCCGTCAGGGACTCTGGTTTGCTAAAAAGTTAACACTCACTTCACTTACGCAATTTGCTTTATCGCCCAACGCGCGTTCTTTCTTACATCGGGATCAGGGTCATCTTTGATCAGCGTTAAAAATTCAAGAGCGCCGGGGTCGCCAATTTCTCCCAAAGCTGCCGCGCATTCTTTGCGCAGATTTGGAATCGGACTTTCTATCATGTTGCCAATATCCTGGATTACGCTGGCATCACCCAGCTTTCCCAGACTGCGAACCGACTTGACTCGAACCTGCCAGTGTTCATCGGCCAGACAGGTCTGCAGTGATGGCACCGCATTGGCGACGACGGCCTTGGCAGCCGTCTCCGCCGCGCATTCGCGCACTTGCCAATGTGTGTCAGTCAACGCTTGAACGATGGCTTCACCTGCTGCCGACTTGCGACTGAAGCCCAGTGCACTCACTGCTATACGTCTGACGCCTGCATCATCATCGCGAGTTGCGGCTATCAGCGCAGGTAGCGAGTTATCGCTCTGTAACCAGCCTATCACTGCAGCCGCAGCCGCTCTGACTTCGGCAGAGTCATCTTCCAGTGCTTTGATGGCAGGCCCCAGGGACTGCGGATTGCACAGCTCCTTCAGTCCGCGGAAGCAAGCCACACGAACAAACTCTCGATTTGAGTTTACCAACGGGTATATGGCTTCGGCCGCGTCCGGATCCTTCAACTCACACAAGCTGCTAGCGGCGGCTTTGGCAACCTCTAAGGATTCATCTTCAAGTCCAAGCACAAGGGCTTCTGCTGCCTTAAGACCGTCAAAATTACCCAGCGCTATTGCGGCTTGTTGTCGCACCCCTGCATTGCTGTCTTTGATAGCTCCGAGCAACAACGGGATTGCTTCCGGTTCCGCGCTTTCGGCCAGTTGCAAAACGGTCACATGACGCAGACCGGCATCGTCGTCCTGTAGTTGCTCCGCCAGTTCATCGAGCTCGGAGAACGACTCGAATACACTGTTCATGAGCACTTCACCTGGAAGACAAAGTTGTGTTCAGGGTAACGGTCAAGCTGATAATGAATGGGTCTCATATAACCTCCCTTTATTTAAGTAAGTAGGGGATGGAGACTGTCACGGCACTGGTGGGGCAATCGGCCTGACAAGGCATGCAGTACCAGCACTCGTCGTACACCATACGAGCGCTCTTTGTACCGTCTGATAGATCGACGATTCTCAGGACATCCAATGGACAGACATCGACACAGACAGTACAGCCTTTGCTGGCTATACATTTGTCATCGTCAACAACAACAGGAACACTGGTTAATGTTTCGGCGAGAGGCATAGTCTTCTCCTTTAAAGTGTGCTGGCAGCGGCAACGGCGGGTTCACTCTTGACGCGTTGATGTTCGTAGGCGTCCCGCTCATGTTCTTCAATGTCAACAATGTAGGGTTTGACGTCCTGCTTGCGCAGGCTGTACTCGCCTGAGTCGCTCTTTGACAACAAGGTGTGGCAGAACCATTCCTCATCGTTCTTGCCGGCATACTCAACCCGGTTGTGATACAGACCCCAGCGGCTTTCCTTTCTATACAGCGAAGCATGGGCTGCCATCTCAGCGCAGTCCATCACCGATGCCACTTCCAGTGCTCGCATCAGCTCATGAGAATTACTTACCATCATTGACTGTTCAAGATCTTCTCTGGCCTCGGCGAAGCGGGCCAGACCCAATTCAATCTTGCGTGTCACCTTGGGGGGCTGTAGATAGTCATTGACCAGACGACGTATCTTGTACTCAATCTGATTGGGCGGTAGTCCGTCACTGCGTTTGGTTGGTGCCAGTACACGCGCCTTTTCAATTTCTATCTGCTCTTCATCGAACCTGGCAAAATCAACATCGGCTGAATACTGTGCGGCATCCAGCCCCGCATACCCACCGTTGGTGAACGCACCCAACATATAGTTGTGTGGAACGTTTGCCATATCGCCTGCTGCATACAGGCCTTGCACCGATGTTCGTGCATTCTCGTCCACGTAAACGCCTGAAGCGGAGTGGCCTGAGCAGAAACCGATCTCGGAGATATGCATCTCGATCATCTGCTTGCGGTAGTCAGTGCCGCGTCCCTCATGGAACAGACCGCGACTGGGCCGTTCCACGATATGCAGCGTTCGTTCAATCTCTGCCACCGTCTCATCAGCCAAATGATTCAATTTGAGGAATACTGGCCCCTTGCCTGATTGCAATTCATCGTAAAACTCCTGCATCATCTGGCCGGACCAGTAATCGCACTCGATAAAACGATCACCGTCGCCATTGGCGGTATAGCCACCCAGAGGACCAGCAACATATGCACAGGCAGGACCGTTGTAGTCCTTGATCAAAGGGTTGATCTGAAAACATTCGAGGTTCGCAAGATCAGCACCTGCGTGATAGGCCATCGCATAGCCGTCGCCTGAGTTGACCGGGTTTTCATAGGTGCCATACAAGTACCCCGAAGATGGCAGACCCAGCCGACCCGCTGCACCCATACACATAATGACCGACTTTGCTTTTATGGTCAGAAATTCAGCGGTACGCGTGTTAACGCAGATAGCACCTGCAATTCTATCTTCACCTTTGAGCAAGCGAGTTGCCATGTATCGATTGGATATATTGATACGCGCCTTTCGAAGTTGTCGATAAAGTGCCTTCTTTACTGTGTCACCGTTGGGCATTGGCAATACGTAAGTTCCAATATGGTGCACCTTCTTGACATCGTACTCACCGTTCTGATCCTTTTGAAAACGTATACCAAAACGATCAAGCTCTTCGATAATCTCATAGCACCCGGCGGCGTATCTATACACTGCTTCCTGGTCAACAATGCCATCGTTTGCGATAGTGATTTCCTTGGTGTATTGCTCAGGTGTTGCGTAGCCCGGTATGACTGCATTGTTCAGACCGTCCATACCCATGCATATAGCACCGGATCGTTTTACGTTGGCCTTTTCCAACAACACAACATTAGCCTTGGGGTTCTGCTTCTTCGCCTTTAGCGCTGCCATTGGCCCGGCGGTGCCGCCACCCAGAACAAGTACATCACATTCGATCTGGGAACTGCCTTGCTTGATATCATCCATCTTGGTATTTGCTGTGTCTGGGGACGATTTGATACTGCTCTTCGTTTTGACGAAGATCTGTAAATTACTTTACATAGCTGCAGTAGCAGCAACAACAGACAAGCAGCCGCTTTTGAATCGAGTGCTGCCAACCAGGTAAGCAGAATAGTGATTGCGTTGCACTCAAATAGGGCTTTTATTTGTGCACAACGCTCACAGCATATCCTGATGTACATGCTCACCAACTGTTTCACGCAGTTGGCGCTTCACAACCGATTACGCATTGTTATTTACTGAGCAGCACGCATTTAGTGCAAGATCGCCTTCTGAAGCACTCACGATATTTTCAGATAATTCTTGTGAAGGCAAGTAACAACAGTTGTTCAAAGTCGATTATTCGACAATGCAAGTAGTTGACAGACTCAGGCAGTCATAAAGTCTTTAGATACACCAGTGCAACTATCTATTGAGGATCTGCTCATGACCTTTGTCGTTACTGAAAACTGTATCGCCTGTAAATATACGGACTGTGTTTCTGCTTGCCCGGTGGATTGCTTCTATGAAGGTGAGAACATGTTGGTGATTAAACCCGACGAATGCATTGATTGTGGTGTATGCGAGCCTGAATGTCCGGCTGGCGCAATACTGGCAGATACAGATGATCTGGCCAAACCCTGGATAGAGTTCAATGCTCGATATGCGGAGCTGTGGCCGGTGATTACCCAGATGCAAGATCCATTGCCAGACGCTGATGAGCAGGACGGCGTAGCCGACAAACTGCAAAGCGTTTTTATCGCGGAACCTGCCAGACACGCTGGAGTGCAGGCATGAACAGTCACGCATCTGTAGAGAGAGCATTCACCAAAGAGGCTATGGATTCACACCCTGACAGTCAGATAGTGACAGCGGTAACTCACTGGACGGATACGTTGTTTTCGTTCCGGGTGAGTCGCCCTGATGCACTTCGATTCCGCTCCGGTGAATTCGTCATGATCGGATTGCCGGGCGAGGACAGCAAGCCGATTCTCAGAGCCTATTCAATTGCGAGCCCTGCCTGGGACGAAGAACTCGAGTTTTACTCCATCAAGGTCCCAGACGGACCGCTTACTTCAAGGCTTCAAAAAATCGCACCTGGAGACCGAGTAATAGTCAAGAGTAAACCCGTTGGTACCCTGGTTGTGGATGCCTTGTTACCCGGGTCAACACTCTGGATGTTGTCTACCGGCACTGGCATCGCACCATTCGCGTCATTAATCAGAGATCCTGATGTCTATGAGAAATACGAACGGATCATACTGACACATACCTGCAGATATGCAGCCCAGCTTGAATACGGAAAAGCCGTTATTGATCTGGCTCGGACAGATCCTCTGGTAGGTGACGTGGTGCAGGAGAAGCTGACCTACTACCCGACAACCACAGTAGACACTTCTATCAAGCAGGGGCGTATAACCGCTCTGATCGATTCACAAGCGCTCTTTACCGATCTTCAACAGCCTGCCTGGCACAAGGATACGGATCGCGTCATGATATGCGGATCGCTCGATATGAATAAGGATCTTATTGCTCTGTGTGAAGCGCAGGACCTGGAAGAAGGATCCAATAACTCGCCCGCACACTTTGTTGTCGAACGGGCATTCACCGGTTAGTCATCTCGCGGGGCCGTCGTTGATCTGTCTTCGGGGTTGTTTATTCAGGGTTGCCACACGCGGATGTAGTCCACAATGGCGCGGTCGGAATTGATCCGGTCGCGAAACTCCCACACATTGGTGGCGTACAAGCCTGGATCTCGCGGGATGTATGGCAGCTCTTCAACCTTATCACCGGGCTCAAAGCCGTCTACGTCCAGATTCTTCACTCCGCTGTTCATCTCGCGTGAGTAGATCAGGTAGGAGTACACATCGGGAATCAGGTTCACATCAGTGATTTCCTTTACCGCGATCCCGTCGATGTACCAAATCATTCGATCCGCTTGCCAGAGGAATCCGATAGTGTGATATCCCTCGTGCAGGTTAATGCCCAGGGTGCTGGTATCGAGATTTGTTCCACTACTACCCGCGGCACCTCCGATTACAGCAAGGTTGATTCTATTCTCGAAATCTGTGTTGATCCATTCGTATTCGAATATATCGATCTCAACGCCATTGTTGCCGTCCGCGTCATAGGCGTGGCTGACAACCAGATCCTGCCCATCAGCGTCGTTTGATCCTGGCATCAGCCACAAGGAGAGCCTGAAACCGGGCGTCATCATTTCACTGAAGTTGACACGAGTTTCGAAATAACCGTATTTGAACAGCTTGCCTGGTGATTCCGGGTCCATCACGTGAAGGTCGCCGGGGCCTGTCCACTTGCGTGAAAAAGTGTCGATCCAAGCCGTATAGAGCTTGCTTCGGCCGTAGGTGGTCGAGACCCCGTTGTCTGTATAGTCGACAGGACGGGTCGCATCCATCTCGCCCGAATCATAGCCGCCGAGTATAAGTTCGCCATTCTCGCGAAAGGCATTGGAGGTATGGTAGCCGTCATACCACGCAGACCAGCGCTTGCCACGCACACTATCCCAACTCTCTACGACTTCGCCCATTGCGTTCAGGCCGTTATTACCGGCGCGATGTAGTCCATCTTGCATTGATTCGAATCGCCAGTTGCGTAAGCTGCTGGTTGTATCGAGATCACCGTCGCCGTCAAACTCATCGGCAAAGCGCAGCAGCCAACCCGTAGGTGGGCCCGCCGTACC
This sequence comes from uncultured Granulosicoccus sp., assembly GCA_938016235.1. Classification (GTDB taxonomy): domain Bacteria; phylum Pseudomonadota; class Gammaproteobacteria; order Granulosicoccales; family Granulosicoccaceae; genus Granulosicoccus. Next base: position 12,179 of record CALLPU010000225.1, read on the forward strand.
CGGATCTCCGGTCGGCAGATCTTCCACCGGTGGTGCGTCCGGATCCGGCTCTTCCGGTGGCGGTACTTCTTCCGGCGGCTCTTCAACGGGTGGCTCCTCGGTAGGTGAGTTGTTCTTGCCGCCTTTGCCACGTCCGGGTTTGTTTGTGGTTTCTTCGCCAATGTCCGCTGTCGGATCGGTAGCCGGCGTAGAAATGAGAAACTCGGCAGCTGCGGATTCGAGCGTGCCGTCGCTTGCAACGACGGTATAGCGATAAGCGGTTTCCGCTGATAGTGAGCTGTCGGTATAGAAGGTATTCTTAATGGTTGCAATGTGCCGATCATCGCGATGTATCGAGTAGTTCTTGACTCGCCGATCATCAGTCGAAGGATCCCAGCTCAATCGGATTTCACTGGTTGATACGGCCACACCCATCAGGTTGTCGGGTGCTGTCGGTGCCTCGTTGGCATGCACGTTGGACACTACTATAACCAACGAAAGTGCAAGCGATGCGAAATGCGTTCGCGAAGCGATCCTTTTGTACATGGGGGTCACCCTTATTATTATCGAGAGCTTCGTAAGCGCCACTGTTACCCCTAGCGGCTATATCGCCAATGGATTCAACTGCCTGTGTGCGACATTGGCCACAACACTGGGTTAATAACCAATGAAGATCCATGCATACAGCAATCGAGTCGCTGCGGGCGCAAAAGTGTCGAAGGTAATCAATCAATTAAAATCTGGTGGGTCAGGCGGAGGGAAAGTAGCGATTCTTGCTTCAAATTCCTCACGATCGATTGAGTGGAGCATGCTGTCAGATCCAGCCGTTGAAGAAGGGCTATGCAACACTGCTTCCATTGTGCGTATTCTAAATGTTCAGCTGATCCAGTCGATAAATGAATACCGGGAGACTATTTTCTAATTGAATATCGTTATGTAAGGGAATACGCATAGGTTTAAGCACTGATAGTGCCGTTTATTTCCGATCACTTCATTATTGGATTGAGTTCCATGAATGCGATTTGCCGCACGTTATATCTGATTTCACTTTTTGCGTTAACGGGTTGCACTGATAGTGCAAGCCTTTCAGATGTGAACGCACCCGAAGCTGCAGTACCAGGCCTTACAGAGAGCAGCCAGATTACAGACAACACGCAAGCGAGTGTTGATGTTGATGGCCAGGTAGGAGGCGGTACTGGTTACGATTTGAGTATTTCACTATTTAACACGCCGGATCCAGTTACGCATTTGCGCTATGTGTTATTTGAATATGAGGCAGCCGATGCAGTTGGCTACGAATGTCAGTTGGATAACACGGATTTTATACCGTGTGATGGCTCTTACTTTAGTGAATCAGTAGCAATCGGGCAGCACTACTTTGGTGTGAGAGCGATCGGACCAGAAGGATACATAGGCGATACCCTTCAATTTCAATGGGCCGTAGAAAATCTGTTTGGAAAGGAGCGGCAGGATTTGATAGCGACTAACAAGATGCCTGATGCGGTTGACCCTAACAGCTGGCGTGGCATCTTCAGAATCAATTGTGATTTCTCGCACAGCAGTTACAACGATCCAATCGTGTACCCGGGACGGGAAAATGCTGCCCATCTTCACCGCTTTTACGGAAACACACTGGTTGATCACAATACAACAGTGCAGTCGCTCTATATGACAGGTGAGTCATCCTGCCAGGGAAATAAACTTAACTTATCTTCCTATTGGATACCAGCATTGCTCGCGCCTGATTATAGTGAATTGACTGGCGACAGAAAACTGGATGCAAATGGTGATCCGGCCTGGCGAGTGGTAAAAGCTGTTGTTGGTGATGATGATGTTGCCCATGAAATCTTCTATTACTCCGCAGGCGTTGATGATCTGCAGTCCATCGGGCCTATACCACCTGGACTGAAAATGATAGCCGGAGATCATGGTGGCAGACCCGGTGCGGAACAGTCCACCGCCATTGCCCGCTGGCATTGTCAGAGCTGGGGTTCTGACGATGCAACGAATCCCACCTTCAGTAGTAGTATTCCTGAGTGTGTAGCGCCCGACCGTGTCAGAATGGATCTGTTTTTTCCAAGTTGCTGGAATGGTCTAGACCTTGATTCAGTGGATCACCAAAGTCATATGGCTTATCCTGTTTCAGAAGGTACACCGAGAGTTACGCGCTGCCCGGAGTCGCACCCGCACCCTATCGTGCGCCCCAGCTACCATTATGCGTTTGGAGTAACGCCGGATGTCTATCATCCGGAAAGCAAGGCCAGCTCGGGTTGGCGGTTGGCGGCTGACATGTATGAAGTTTCGGAAGGCACACCTGGCGGTATGTCCTTGCATGGCGATTGGATAAATGGCTGGCACCCCGACGCTATGCAGGCAATCCTGGAAAACTGTATTCAGAGCGAGTTGGATTGTCACGATGGCAATTTAGCTAATGGATATAGATTATCCGGCACTCAGCCTGGCACCCAGAATGAACCTGAGATCGTTGACATGGGCATGGGCTACTAAGCTTGACATTGCGTTTCGTTCGGCCATCATTCGAAGCGCTTGAAGCAATATGCAGGCATAGCTGTAGATAGACTCGAAGCTGAATAGCAACAAATCGTCTGCAACGGGTTCCATCGATATTCAGTCCATAGAACCGCTTCTTGATCCGATTCTCGATCGTAGCTCGCTGACAAAAGACTCGCTTTTACACAAATGCACCATGGTTTGTGCTGGCATTACCGGGGCGCGGCACGTAACCGAACGCCTATTGATCTGCTTCATCCTTGTATTGCAAGGAGCAAGCAACAGGTAAATAGCATCAGGTTTTATGCTGCTTGCTGAAAATCGTCAACTGTTGAGCGGAGGCTGACCCTGTCCCGCAAAAATGCCGCCTTTGACCCTTTATTTGATGCTAACGGGACGGTAGATTTCGGTAACTGTAGATCGATTGGAATAACGTGAAGTAGAAGCATACTTCCTTACTTCATCGTTCATAGATTTTGAAATGCAGCCAAAGAATCGTTTCAAGCATTCTCAAAAAAGGATTCGCTGAACGATGATTTGCTGATAGCAAGCCTTACGTGATAGATTCCGGCGGAAGTCTATGTTCTGGCTTACACAAACGCACAAATCATACTACTTAGCATGCCAACAATCTGACGTGTATTGGCAATGGATTCGCAAGGAGTACTTTAGATGGTCGTACAATCACGTTTTAACAAAGCTGCGTCACTAGTCATACTATTGGCAGCGGTAGCGACTCACTTATATCCCAATGTAGCTGCTGCTGAGTCTACTGATTTCGTTTGGAACTGCCCAGGTACCGATCGTGGTCCTGATGTCTCCGTTACCAAACTTGATTCTGGTCATCTTGTCAGCTGGGGCAACTGCGATGCTACCGCGAGCCTTAATACTGGTTTTTCCTTGAAGGGGTATGAAGTTGATTATCTTGGGGAATCACAATTTCTGACGTTCGGCGCCACAGGCACTTCCTGGCTTGACGATATAGACAGTCACCGTGTATTGAACCCCTATACCGAGCGATGCAACGCCAGTTCATACAGAGTCAGGGCTGTCACGAAAAAGAACAGGGGGTCACAGCAACATTCTGATTGGGTGGCAGCGGCCGCCGATGATCTGTGTGCGGGGCCAAATCAGCATCCTGTAGCAAGAATTACCACGATTAGCACCACAGATTTAGACGTCTCCTTTGCTCTATTTGGCAGTGGATCTACCGATTCTGATGGTAGCGTAGAAAGTTGGAATTGGGCTAGCCAGCCCGCGAGTGGAATTGAATTCGGCAATACCGCGCTGGAAGATACTACTGCAACCATTACTGAAGAAGGCAACTACACAATTACGCTGACAGTGACAGATAACGACGGTGCCCAGAATAGCACCTCAGTAGAAATTATCGCTGTGACTGGAGGAGGTGGTAATCAAACGCCAATTTTCGATGCAGGTGGTAGTGTGAACCTTACGCTTGTGGATAGTGCAGTATCTGCCACGCTCATCGGGCTTGTACTGGATGACGCCCCATTGGATCAATTAGCGTCAATATTATGGGAGTTTGACTCGGGGTCAAGTAGTTGTGCAGACGGCAACTGTGCCATCGTCCTTGCTACACCAGGTGAACTAACAACGCTGGTAGAGTTCACTCAAACAGGGTCCTATGTATTCCGCCTGACTGTTATTGATGAGCAAGGTGCGCGAGGCGAAGATACGGTAACAGTCAATGTTTCCGAGGATGCCGTTGGTCTGGGTAATATGGTTTGGATTGGTCAGGATGCAGTTACAACAATCCCGGTATGTGATGGTCAAGATTATTTGAATAGAAGCATGGAAGGTCCGATAGGAGACATGCTTTGGTCTACAGAATTCAATGACGCGGACTGGAAGATGGGTAGCGATACAACTGGAATTAGTAACCGCTACCAACGCTGGAATACCGCATACGCGTGGGGACCGGAAACAATCATCAATAACGAAAGCCAGTACTACGTAGACTCACTTGGTATTCACCCGACCATCAACAATTGGAGCCCCTTTCAACAAGCCTTTGGAAGCGACGAAAGCAATAACGGAAGAACTGGTGAAGGCTATCTGGTCATACAGGCAGCGCCAACCGAGTTGGCTGAACGCTCTGATCTCAGCGCACTAGGCCAGTCTCAAGACTATCTCTCCGGTGTAATAACGTCACGTGAAGAAGTGGGCGGTGACCTGACTTATGGTTACTTTGAAGCTCGTCTGCGTACCGCTCCAGGTAATGGCACCTGGTCAGCGTATTGGCTCAATCACACCGCTTTTCGCAAAAGCAACGAACCCGAAGCTGACATCATTGAGTACCTGGGGCAGAGCAAACCTGGCGCAGGTAACTGTGAGCTATCTGACAGGGAAAAATTGCTTGATCCTGAAACTCCAGCAAATGATCTGGTGAACTCGAATCCTTCTGATAGTAACTACTGCTACGCGGACCACCCTTCGTATACCAATGAGTCGACTGGCGCTCAGGTAAATAACAAAACATATAATACCTATGATACTCAATACCACACCTACTGGTACGGTAGAGGACGTCGCGAAGAACGAACGCCTTTGGCCTTTACAAACCGCGATGGGAATAGCGAGACCCCGCCATGGTGCGGTAAACGTGTTAATTTTTCTGAAGAGTTTCACACCTACGGATTTCTGTGGGCACCCACTGAGATGGTTTGGTATATCGACGATATAGAAGTCATGCGTGTCGATTCTTCCAACCCATTGCCGATTGCCGACGAAAATATGTACCTGGTTTTAAATCTTGCTTTGGGAAAATACGACTACCCCTGGATAAGCTGGCCTGGTCAGCCCGATGCATGGACTCGAAGTCAATTCAATGTAGGCGGATACAACAAGGTGAGCATGGCCATAGACTATGTGAGGGTCTACAGCATCAATCCATGAGTTAGTTCGAACACTACAGCCGTACTCAAGGAGCCTGCGCGGTAGAAATTCCTTACTGCGAGCAGCCCCTTTCGGTCTGATCTACCGCTCTTTTTCGTTGTTTAGGCCCACTAAACGCCTTAAAAGAGCGATAAATCGTCCTAGAATTGGGGCAGCTCTCGTGACAGAAATCTCTACGGCGCAAACTCCTAGCCAGGACTATCATGCAGTCACGGGGTCGCCCAGTCCAAACCCTTACCGTTGGCGACACCGCTCGCGCCCTGAGCACACTCTGTCAAACACCGGGTAGCAGGGTGTGAGGTGCTAGAACTAATTTCCCCATTACCAGTCACAAGTAAAATACCGCTTCAGTGATTGTTTGCCATGAACAACCTTACTAATAATCGATGCGCTTCAACAGCCTGCCGCTCTTCGTGGCCGTTGATTCTGCTGGTGGCAATGGGTTTGTGGGTGTCTATTGCCATGGTACCGTTGGCGGTGTTTGGGCAGACACAGAATTTAGAAAAGAACTCTGTGCATGAACTGTCCGCTCACGTGATCGAAGCTTTCGGCGAGCCACCGGTCATTCCGGTTGGGCCGTTCAGCAATGTGCTTCAGGATGCCGTCAAGGCCGCGTTTGTTGACAGCCTGGCCAATGGTAAGTGGGGTGGGGATCAGGAAAATGCGATCAACACCATCAACGGTTCTGGAGATCCTCGCGTTGCGTGGATTGTGTCCGACTTGATGAGATTCATCAGAGATCCAGGCTTGAATAATGTGTTGGCGGAGACAGTTACAACCTTGCTTGGTATCACCTTCGAAGACGGTAACTACTGGGGCAAGACAACTGATCACCTTATTGCCTGGGATATTCCCGCGCCGCCCGATTACCTCTCGTACAAGCGTGGTGTATTCACGACGTTTGTTCCGGGTTGGGAGCGTCTCTTTCAGGAAGGTGATATTGACTGGCGCCATGTCTCCTGGGGTGGAGTCTTGATTGACGATCGTGCCTACGATACAACCGATGAACAGTGTAACTGCATTCCGGCAGCCGATAATCCCCCTGTTAGCAGTGCAGAGGCAGCCACCTGGCTCAAAGACGACGACATTGTGTTTGGTGTTGCGGTCAATGGTGAATTTCGCGCTTATCCACGGCGTATCATGGAAGTGCGAGAGATGGTCAACGATTCACTCGGAGGGCGAGATCTCGCGATTCCCTATTGCACTTTGTGCGGTGCAGCTCAGGCGTATTTCACCGATGACTTGCCAGAAGGGGTAGAGCGCCCGGTGCTGCGTACCTCTGGCTTGCTGATCCGTTCAAACAAGGTGATGTATGACATTACATCACACTCCGTATTTGACACCTTCCGAGGCAACGCAGTCACGGGGCCATTGGCAGAAATCGGCTTCAAGCTGTCGCAGGCCAGCGTTGTAACCACCGAATGGGGTCGCTGGAAAGAAGCGCACCCGGAGTCTACGGTGCTGGTTGAGGATCTTGCGTTGGGTCGTGATTTTGACTTTCGCAACAATCGTGATGCCGGTGGACCGATTTTTCCGATAGGCGATGTTGATCCACGGTTACCGGTCCATGAAGATATTGTGGGTGTTATCAATCCCGATGGTCAGGCGGTTGCTTTTCAGCGCAGTAAGGCAATGAGCGCACTCATTCAGCGGGAAACGGTAATGGTAGGTGATATCCGTTTACAGCTTGATGGTGGTGGCATCAAAGCGAGTAACGAGTCTGGTGACGAGCTTGGAAGTCACCAGGCATTCTGGTTTGCCTGGTCACAGTTTTATCCTGAGACCCAGCTCTGGCCAATGTGATTTCGACCTGATTACCGTCGTTTGCTAGTGTACTGACTACATGCTTACACAAACCCACATGCTGGTAGGCATGGCCCTTTTTGGTCGCTCAGTGGAGAAAGCTAGCCTTAGGGTGTCGGTAGCGGCTGCAGGAGCAGTGTTGCCTGATCTGAGCCTTTTCATCATGTGGGGGCAGGCCAGGATGCGCGATGTACCTGAACAAGAGATCTGGTCAGAATTGTACTTCTCGCCTGTGTGGCAAAGTGCTGGCGCGGTCACTAATTCCATACCACTGTATTTTTTGCTGGCGCTCTGTGGTGCGGCGCTTGGGTTGTGGTGTCACAGGCAGAATCACAGGGTAGCTGAGATGGTTAGTGTTTTGATAAGCGTAGCGAGCCTGGCAGCACTGGTACATACGCTATGTGATATGCCGCTGCATCATGACGACGGACATCCGCATTTCTGGCCCTTTAGTACGTGGATATTCAGTTCTCCGGTATCGTACTGGGATAAACGCCATTTCGCCGGTTACTGGATGCCGGTTGAGGCGTTGCTCGGGTTTGGGTGTGTCGCGTTGCTGTGGCGACGATTCAGCAGCCGCATTTTTCGTAGCGCATTGGTGTTGTTTGCGATGAGTTTCGTCGCACCGGCACTTTACTGGAGTAGCTCACTGTGAATTCAACAATCAGACTGGAGATTAGCCTGTGCAGACTCGCGTCATTTTTCGGCACGACAGGTGTTGGAGGTTATCGCGAGAACAATACAGGCACTGTCATGTAGGCCAACAGGTGAGTTGTTGTTGCGCCGATAACGAAATCATACAGGCGCGAATGTCCGTATGCACCGGTGACTACCAGGTCAGCGCCGGTGGCGGCTGCCTCATTCAGTAATTCATCACCAATGGCAATGGGCGACTTAGAGTGCTGAGATACCGTTGCCTTGATAGTGTGCCGATCCAATACAGTAGCAATGTCGTGCGCACTTTGTTCCAGGGGTCTGTCAGATTTGCCGGGCGTCGTGACGTAAAAAATATAGGTTTCGTCGCCTTTTTCCATGAAAGGGATGGCGTCAAATACGGCACGCGCGGCTTCGCCGGTGCCACTCCACCCAATCAGTGTTCGTGATCCTATGCTGGAGTATTTACCATAGCGAGGCACCACGAGTACAGGTCTGCCCGAATGCTCGATCACTTGTCTGAGAATGGTGGCGGGGCCGGGCAGGTTATGATCCTGGTCAAGTTGAGACATGATCACAAGATCTGCACAGCGTGCCTGCTCGGACAGACGCTCTCCTGTACTGGCTACTGACGTTTCAATCTGGCGCCACTCGGCAACGAAATTCTCGGTACGAGTCAGTTCATCAAACAGCACTTTGACTCGACTAGCCTTGGCATCCTGGCTTTGTCTGAGTTGAGCGAGAGCACTGGCTGATACTTCCATCGATATGCTGGCGTAGATTTCGACGTTCTGCAGTGAGTACAATGCCATGAGATGGGCATCGAATTTTCTCGCCACCTCTATGGCAATGGGTATCAGTCGTTTCGCATCAGCTTCATCAGACAGGCAGACCGCTATTGTCTTGTAGCTCATTGTACTCTCCAGAGATAGGGTGTCAGAACACCAGGGAACTCTTGGTAAGACCTCCAACCCCTGCAGCATAACCACTCAGTTGCCATCAGCAATTGATCAGGATCAAACAATTGCGTCTGCCTGCAATGCTGCGGGCGTGTAATGATGCTACCGGCGTAACTTGAGCTCAGCCCACGAGCCACAGGCCTCCCCTATGGCATGGTCCTGTCCTGATGTTTACACCCACTAACCAGCAATCAGCCTAGCGACGCAACAATAGAGGTAGCCAACGCCACAATTGCAGGATCGATGCAAGTGCCCCTGCCGCATAAGTAAGGGCTGCTGCTCGAAGCACTCGCTTAACGGCAGGCAATTGGGCCTCGTTGACATACTTACCGTCAGTCAGCACGGGCATGGCTTTGTTAAAGCTGGCATCCCATTCTTCTGGTAGAACTATCAGATACGTTGCGGCGCCACACACAGCCACGAGCGCACCTCCGATTAGCGGTGCTGCGATCCCCACAGGGTGCCTTGTGATGATACCGACGACTGGTGAAAGCGATAGCAGCAGTAGGCCGGTGCGCTGGAGCTTCATCGCAAGCGGTATGAACTTCTTTCGTAGTTGGAACACTTCCTCATTCCGATGCCACTGGATGGCATGGCCAACCTCGTGTGCTGCAACTGCAACAGCCGTCAACGAGCGTCCGTGATAGTTATTCGGCGACAACCGAACCGCGGGTGCCGAACTGTCAAAATGATCGCCGAATGGTTGCGTTTCCTCTACCACGACACTCTCAATCTCGAATCGCCGCAGTAAGTGTCTGGCAAGTTCAGCGCCGGTGCCGGGTATATCCTGGAGATCGGTCTTATATCGGAAAAACACCCATCGTACCCAGAGCTGAGGCCCGAGAACCAGTACGGCCATTCCAAATACAGCGATGATGAAAATCATGGGCTCGGGTCTTGTGTGTCAGAAACCTGCTTTCTAGTGGTGCCTACTCCTATCCGACACGATTGGTTCATGCCATGTCAGCATCGAAATTGGAATGTAAGGGCTCAGTTCCAGAAATTCCAGGTAATGGTGAATACTTCGATGTGCGCAAGATTCGGGACAATGGATCAAACGGTCCTTTAGTTTATTCTTCCGTAGGTCCAGTGTTCAGAATCCTACCCTTGATTTCATGTGGCTGGCACTTCTTCCGTTCTGGCGGCCGGTGTGGTCGCACTGCACGAGTGTGATAGTGAACTGGTAAATCGCTGGTGCTTGATGTGAGGCCTGGCTTTGCATCAGCTTTACTCAGTCGCGTTCACGATAATGTCCGATAAGGGTGCGGGGTCAGTGGTGATGCGCACTGATTAGGTGCGTTTGTTGTAGCTACTTGTTAGTAAGGTATACGTTAGTGTTCGTGATTAGGGCAAAGGATTCAGAGGCTTACAGAAATTTGGGATGACTTGATGGGTGAGGCATAACAGTTGCGCCGTATGACAGTCTCCACTAGCTAAAAAGTGGAGTCTGATCTATCCCTCAAGAGTCATTCATGGATTTTCGCTTCTACGAGATCTGGAGAGAGCCTGAGTACGTTGTCCGCCTCGTGGAAGGCATCTGGATGAGTGTGTGGCTGACGTTGTTGGCAGGAGTTCTGGGCTTTTCGTTTGCCATCCTGCTTGC
>CALLPU010000226.1 GCA_938016235.1 uncultured Granulosicoccus sp.
CATCTGTTTCTTCATGATGCGTAGACCTGCCATTACCTGACTCGTTCCTTGATTAAAACGGCTGGTTTACCGTCACTGTCAGCCGACAGCCCTGAGGTCCACAATCACCACCGTCCACCGGATCGTTGTTGCCACCCGACCCACCGGCCGCATTGGCAATGAGCCCCACTAGCAGGACGCCGCCAATGATGTATACGTATTTAGGCAAGCCTCCGGTTGCACTGGCTCCGTCATCAGCGTCGGGGGTTGAACCCGCACCAGCCGCCAATTCGCTGGCTGTGGGACCAGCCGGTTCAGGTGCAGTGATACTGCGCACCAGCGGGCTGAACGCATAACCCCGCACAGTCCGGTTACCACTGGTATCGCGCGCCTGAATATAATATTCAATGGCACTGGTACTCTCAGGATCGGTGGGAATCTGCGCCACATAGGTGGACGAGAACGAGAGCCGCGTCATGACATAGCGTGAATAACTGGTCTCACCCATGAACCGGTAATACAACAGCACCTGATCAAGCTCTTCATCGTCCACCACCGAGGCGACAAAGGTTTGGCGTATGGACGCTTCGGCCTCGAATACGATGTCATGTTCGATCAGCGGCGGCTCAACGTCCACGTACTGCTCTCCCTGCGTATACCGGACCCCGGGATCATACTGCACACGTTGTAAGTCGGATTCTGTGGGCGACAGGCGCAAAGGTGCATCATATTGCGCTAACACGTGCCCTGACATGACGAGTGTCTGGGACAGCGCAAACCACATGATCACTAACGTTTTAAAGCACCTAGGCATTTTTTCTCATTGCACGGCCGGCTGACAACCGCAATTGGACCAGATTGGAAGATCGCACACCATTGGGTGGTCGACTTGTTAATCTTTATGAACTAGTTTACCGGCATCTAACCTGGACAAGTCAACGTGAACAAATACAAACGCTATATCCCGATCGCGGCCGTGATTCTGATAGCGCTCGGTGTCAACCTGGATCAGTTTGGCATTGATCTGCAGGCTTTGTCGAAAGGTGGCAGCGGATCAGTCACACAATCCAGCGTCCCTGCCGCCTCCGGTAGTTCCTCAGGCCAGCAGCACGCTGCCAGCGATCTGCCCAAATGGTCTGACAGCAACCCGAACATCAACCTGTGGCATATCTTCGAGGGTGAGATCAACCGCAGCGGCAAACCCGTGGGTTATCACTCCAGACCCGGTGGACAGGATCCGGCAAACGCCCGTGTCAAATCCGTGCGCGATGCGCCTAATAACGCTGGCGTATACACAGCCACCATCGAAATTCGTGACGGTAATCAGTGGAAAGAGAAATTTTCCAGTTTCTTCCCGGATTCCCTGTCTCAAGACGCAGTCATCAAAGCTGTCCTTAACGCCTACAACAAGAGCGATGATCCCAACGCACAACCCTTTGAAGGTCCGTCGGGGCTGGGATTTTCAATCCAGGGGTACACCTCTAATCGCGGTGGCATCAATACCGCCTTCCCCATTTACGTTCGCAGTCAGTGAATTGAAGACTCGAAAACGCCTCTGATACCCCCGCTGTTTGCGGGATTGACCGGCCCCTCGGACCCAAGGGCCGGAATCAACCCGGCCGACCCGGCACAGTTGTCGCTACAGCCTGACCGGGACACTCCCTAGTTCACTGAACCGAAATTCACTGGTATGAAAAGACTATCGGTGCCGCGCATCTGCCTGGCAATTATTGCAATCACCTTGCCGTGGCTGATGGCACCGAATACGTTGCTGGCGCAGGAGAATGCAGCCACCGTAGACACCACTGCCGGCAAGACAGCCGACTCACCGGATACGGCTGCCATCAATGCGGCAAAACTCGAAAGACTGGGCTACATACAGCAAGTGCTGACGCAAAAGCTGGAGGAGCGTAGCGAGCTTGGCGAGACCATCGAGGCCGCCAACGAGCAAGACAAAGACGACTTGCGCCGCCAGGCCGATGATCTGACCAACGACATCCAGCAGCTTCGCACCACCCTTGAGAGCATTGCCATAGGCGGAGTCGACACCAGTCTGTTCGTGGTCGAAGAGAAAGAGGAAAAAGGCAACTGGCGAGAAGATGTGGCGCTAATCGCGCAACCGGTGATAGACAGCCTGAAGGATCTGACGGAGAAGCCACGCAAACTCGCAGAGCTCAACGACACCATCGCCCTGCGACAACAGGAAGTGGATACGGCAAACCAGGCGTTGAACAACCTGACTCCCGCTGCCGACCTTCAACCTGAAGGCGAGCTGGGCAAATCCCTTGACCGGTTCATCAAGTTGTGGAGCAGTCGGCGGGATGATGCGCAGAGTGCCATCGAAATAGCCCGCATACAAATCGCCGAACTGCAAGGTGACAAATCGATTACCGAGACCATCTTCGATGCACTGACAGGCTTTGTCAAAGGTCGTGGATTGACGATCGTGCTGGCCATTGTCGCAGCCTCGATCGTCTGGTTTGGCGTGCGGTTTCTGATGCGAGGCTATCGGGCTGCGCTGGCAGACAACAGCAATGCAGAGAGCCGCACTCGCTACCGGCTAGCAGCCTACAGCGTACACGCACTCACGTTTATCCTGATTCTGATTGCCGTCTTTGTGGTGTTTTATGAACGTGGTGATGTACTGCTGCTCGGTTTGCTGATCTTGCTGATCGTCGGACTGGCACTCGGTATCCGCAACCTGCTGCCACAGTATGTATCCGAAGCTCGACTGCTGCTGAACATTGGTGCCATGCGCGAATCCGAACGTATCACGTATCGCGGTCTGCCGTGGCGAGTGGAATCCATCAACATGTACACTGTTTTGCGCAACCCTGAGCTTCACGGGGTACTGCGAATTCCATTGGCCGAATTCCACGGTGTGTCATCCAGACCTGCAGGCAAGGATCGATGGTTTCCCACCTCGCGTGGCGATGTGATTCTGTTTCCCGATCATTCACTGCTCGAAGTGATCGACCAGAATCCGGATACCGTGGAGCTGAAACAGCGAGGTGGACAAATGCTCAGCCTGCCCTCGGCTGACTTCTACACGCGAGAGATGATCAACTTGACTCGCAGCGGCAGCTTCGGCGTCACCAGCACGTTCCGTATCGATTAT
>CALLPU010000227.1 GCA_938016235.1 uncultured Granulosicoccus sp.
GAAGGTTACCTTCGACCCCCTGCGTTTGTGATGGAAGGCTATACCGTCATGGCAGCGGAACTATGCGAGACGTTCACACGGTCTGGAAACTGGCCCAGCGATGTCTACTTGCAGGCGGGCGTGGGGGGTATGGCTGCCGCCATGACGTTTATCATTCGGCGTGATTGGCTCGTGCAACCGCGCATCGTCATTGTTGAGCCGACTGCTGCTGATTGTCTGGCACACAGTGCGGCACAAGGTCAGTTGACAGACGCGGTTGGTCCAGTCTCGAACATGGGCCGACTGGATTGCAAGGCTGCCTCATTGCTGTCCTTTGATACCCTGGCGCGTAGTGATGTCGAATACCTGGCTATTTCGGATGAGGAGGCTTCTGCTGCCGTTACTGCGCTGGGGCGCTCAGGTTTGCGGACTACACCATCTGGTGCCGCAGGTTTTGCTGGCTGGCAGCGTGATCTTGCACTGGATCAAGCTGCGGGACGCGCACCACTGGTCATCCTGAGTGAGCAGGCGATAGACTGAAGAAGCAGCGTATTAGCAGTGCTTGTCAAATTAGTGGAGAAGGAGCGGGAGAACAAGCCATGTGTGGACGCATTAATGTCTCTGACAACGAAGGAATTCGCTTGTTGCTCGAGTCGATGGGAATGGATACCTGGCCCACACGTGAGCCACGCTTTAACGTAGCACCGACACAAACGCTGGATGTGGTGATACTGCAGGACGAACCGGTTCTGACACCCATGAGCTGGGGCGTGTCCATCACACTGCCTGGAAAAACCGGCATGGTGACGAAACGCATACAGAATTCGCGGGATGACAAGGTGTGGACGTCCCGCTTATGGAAACCGATGGTCGAGCAACAACGCATACTGGTACCGGTCAACGGCTTCTATGAATGGAAGCGTCAGAATCGGAAGCTGGTGTCGGCGTTTCACATAACACCGGCAGTTGGCAATGCAATGTTTCTCGCCGGTATCTATAAATCGTCGAGGGAATCAAGCGCTTTACCTGAATGCTCGGTTATCACGACAGCAGCCAATGAACCCATGAGCGCCATTCACGATCGCATGCCGATCATTCTGAATTCACACAATGCTGCCATGGCCTGGTTGCAGGAGTCTGACAAAGACTCTTTGTCGCAACTGATGTCACCTGCTGGCAACGAGGCGCTGCGTTTTACCGAAGTAAGTCAATATGTCAACAAAAGTAGTCATGAAGGGCCGCAGTGTATTGAGCCACTCAGCGCATGAGGCGTTACGCCATGTCTCATCCTTTCGGCGAAATTGCAAGTCTGGTGGCTGATCAGTACTGTCTTGCAGAATACGTCTAAAGCGGATTCACTGACACTTGTTGCTTACATCCAGGATCTGATCAACAGCGCGTCGCACAGAAATCGATTTCGGCATTGCATGACGTGCTACGCGATTCGATCTATTCAGTGCAGGCGCGCAGATCTGACATCACCCACAGGCGTGGCTAATGCATCGCTGACCAGCATGGGCACATCGGGGCTTGTCAGTGATTGCAGAAAATGCACCAGTGCCGATTGCTCGTCCTGGCTCAGTTTCAACGGTTTGATGAGTGGTGACAGTAGCTCGTTGTCGTCACCACCGCGCACATAGAATTCGATGACATTCTCCAGTGTAGCCAGAGAACCGTCGTGCATGTAAGGGGCAGTCAGCGCGACGTTGCGCAAAGAGGGTGTCCGAAATTTCCAGCGATCGTCAGGGTTTTGTGTGACTTCATACAAACCCAGATCGTTCGGGGGCTCCTCCGCCGCATCCGCGTATACCGCCGGGTCAACCATCAGCGTGACCCCGGGGGCCAGCGTGACAGGATGAGGTTCGTCGTGTTGCTTCATGGAACGGGTATAGCCAATGCCAGTGTTATGCCACAGCTCGTCCGTGAACAGCGCCGACTCAGCCTGCAAGGTATGGCACTGGCTGCATTGCGCCTTGCCGGTAAACAGCGTGTAGCCCAGTTGAGCCTGTGATGTCAGAGCATCTGATTCATTGCCGTAACGCCAGCGATCAAATGAAGAGGCTCCAGCAACCAGACTACGCTGATAATCCGACATGGCTTTGCCCAGGGTTTCCATCGTGGGCTGGGACTGGCCGTATAGACGTTCAAATTGCTCGCTGTAGCTGTCGATAGCCGCAATCTTGTCCAGCACATAACCGATTGACGGATTCGCCATTTCATTGTGTGCCAGCAGCGGAGACCATACCTGCTGTTCAAGCCGGGATTCGCGCCCGTCATGAAACAAACGGCTCAAATACCCCACGTTGAGTAAAGACGGTGCATTGCGCTTGACGGTTCGTCCTTCAACGCCAACGGCGGTTGCCATCTCGTTTACCGTAAACCCTTGTTGCGGTATGTGGCACATGGCACAGGAGAACGTGTTGTTAATCGACAGTCGTCTGTCGAAGAACAGTTGCTTGCCCAGTTCGATGGAATCTCTGGACATGTCACTGGCACCTGGCAGAGCGGGCAGGCCCAGTATTGGGCTAGTGGCGTGTTGCCACAGATCTGCTGATGTTCCCCCTTTGATAACCGCTTTCGTGTTGCTCGTGTAGCTTCCGTCAGCGTATCCGGTTCTTGCATCGTTGGATGGCAGTTGAATGGCCGTGGTTGTTTCAACAGGCACCGCCGCCGCCACAAGAGTTTGCGCTGTAGAACGGGAGTTGTCGTTCACTGACGGTGTGTTCGCGGTAGTGCCCAGCACCAGTGTCTTGATATCGCTGATCAAGGTGTCTGCGTGCAGTAACGAAGAGCTGAATATGTTGCGCACTTGTCGTGATTCATCAATCAGAAAGACACGCAGCATGTGATTGATCTGATTGGATCCGTCATCACGACGACTCAAACTCTGATCGTACGCTTCTAACAGCGGGTCAAGTTCGCTGGTGGATGCGGTGGTTAGAAACTGCCAGTTTATCGGACTGTCTGAAAAACGGTCCCGATAGGCCTGCATGGCTTCTGGCGTATCGTAGACAGGATCAAAGCTGACGGAGAGTAGCTGTACGCGATCATGCAAGGCGGAATCAGCAGCCAGCTTCTGCTGTATCTGATGTAAAACATAGGTAGCCAGAGGGCAACCATTCACATCATCGCAAGCCCGGTAGATAAAGCTCAGCACGCTGATCTTGTCCGTGAGCAGCGTATGTAGCGTGGTGCTCTGATTGCTGCTTGTCAGCAGGTTGCCGTTACCCGCCTCGCCAATGACCGGCAGCGCGTAGCTTCCGGGCGCCGGTGCCGGAAAGTCCAGTTTCTCATATCCCGGCGCCAGAATGATTGGGGCTGCGTTGGCGTCCTCGTGCGGCTTGTCGGCATGACCCAGCACAGTGAGCGGGCCGGTCAGCATGACCAGACCCGCCAACAGTGCAATCGACGCGTGATTGCAGTAAGTGTATCGCCGTGCCGTTGAACGCATGAGCCGCCTGTGCTCGTTTACTGGTAAAGAGCGTAGGAGCCGAATCGCATCTGATGTGGCAGGCCGAGATTGGCTTCCAGGAAATCCAGCTCGAACTGGAACTCAAGCTCGCTGCCATTCCAGTCGTAGGCTTTGAAATACTGCAGGTCTTCCGTGTTGTCGTTTTTCTTGTCCCAGTTGCCTAACAGGCTCGACGTGAAGTAGACCCTGGATCCATCCCAGCTTTGCGACAACATGTTGACTTGCTGGCCGATGGTCTTGTCGTAGGTGACCGTAGGATTAAACGGATCTGATATGTCGAACACGCGTGTCATACCTTCATTCCAGGTATTCACCCACAGCAGTTTGTCGTCCGCTGAAATAGAGATGTCTACCGGAAGCGGAATGGTGCTGGCATCGCCGATATCTGCAACTTCCTTGGCTTGCCACTCTTCGTTTTCGTCCTCATAAATCAGCCAGATCTTGGAGGTCAGCGCTGTAGTGGTGAAGCAGTAGTTGTGATCTTCTTCCCAGGCACACCGAATTTCAAGGGGTGCGCCAGGCACGTCCAGAATTTTCTTGGGCTGCCGTGTGTGCAAATCCCAGATGACCACCGTGTTGCCAAAGTGCGTCATGGCCTGCGGGTCACCCATGAGTTTACCCAGATCCATCATGTAGTTATTCCAGCCGGTGAACGACGAGGTGACCAGGACATTGCGACGCGGCAGTGCGCGAACATCGTAGCCATACCCATCTGCAAACTGTCCCGATTTCACGGCACCGTTGAGGTTGTCATCTGTGGGCATCCAGTACGTTTTGACGTAATCGCCACTGTTGGTGTACTCCACCATGGCAGTACGACCTCCATGATCTTCATTGTTGGACAAACCCGTCACCAGCATACGACCCGGCAGTGCATAGGTTGTATGCGGGCCCACAACGCCTCCGGAGCTGGCAACGAAATCATCGATAACCTTGTCCAGCACGGGTTTGGAAGGATCTGTGTGGACGTCGAAGATGAATATCTTGTTGGTGTCCAGCGTGGCTGCCCACAAATACCGCCGATCATCACTGAATCCACTGTGATGAGCTTCATTACGCCCGCCCACAGACACGGTGTGTACCACTTCTCCGTAGGTGTCTGACGACGGGTTGACGTCTACAGTGACCAGCTTGTCCTGCTCATCGCCCACGCCAACAGCGCCGAGCGTCCAGACGTAAACAAAATCTTCTTGCCCGTAGATTTTCGCCATGTAAGGCGACATGCAGGTTTCGTCAGCTTGGCTGAGCCCCGGGATCAACACGAGACACGTAGACAGCAGGCCGGCCAGCAAGCCTTTCCTGCAGGTTTGGAAAGATTTCATACTGATCACACATCAGTTGCTTTGGGTCCACGTGGTATACCAACAAGATGTGCATGCGGTCAATAGACCTTGGTGCCATAGCGCTCGGGAAAAACCTGAGCACCAAAGCCTATTGCCGCTGGTTGGTCAGTTAGCGACCCCTGCCTGGGCTTAGTGGTCGCAGACAGTGAAGAATCAGGTTCGCTTGCCTTTATTTTTTTTATTGCGATGACGCTCTTTTTTCTTGCGTTCGCGTTTTTCCTTGAGTTCTCCGGGCTCGTTGGCCAGGTCCTCACTGGCTGCTGTGGCAACCACAGCTTCCCTGTGCTTCTTTCTGGGCTTGGCTGGCGAGGTGGATGCCGCGGGTCGGCTGTCGGATACCTGACGATCTCCAGACGACGCTATCCGGGAAATATTCAGCTTGCGTTCGCACACCCAGACTCTTTTCAGGTCCTTGAGAAGAAATTTTGGCATGCCCGCCGGAAGCTCTACCAGGCTGTGATCCTTGTTGATGGTGATACGGCCAATGAACTCGGAGTCCAGGCCGGCTTCGTTAGCAATGGCACCCACCAGGTTTTCGGGTTTGACACCGTGAGACTCTCCCACTTCGACACGAAAACGCTCCATCTCGACCGCGGCCTCTTCAGCCGCTCGGCGCTTGGCGGCGCGTGATTCCGGTTTAGCGCGCGTATCGATGACCAGAGCCGCCTCGGCGGTATCCGGTGAAGCGGTGACAGACGATAGCTCACCATTATTCTTCGGCCGCGAGTCTGCTGAGGGCTTGTCGCGCACCGGTTTGCGATCTGATTTGTGCTGAGCCTCTGGGGCGTTACGTTCTCGACGTTGTGCCTGTTTCGGTTCATGTCCGCGTTCGGTAGCGTTTTCTACGCTGCGATCAATCGCGGGCCGATCACGTTTTTTATCTTTGCGTGCTCGCGTGTCGCCGCTCTGTTTATCGTTGAGTAACAGCGGTTGGTCACCCATGCACATTTTTGCTAACGCTGCGGCCACACGCTCGGGCGGTACATTCTGATCGCGAGAGAATTCTTCGATCATCCGCTGTAGGTAGGCAAGCTCGCCGCTGGCCAGGGTGTCGCTGATCCGTTGTTTGAAGTCGGCAATGCGCTTGTTGTTCACCATCTCCACAGTGGGCAACTGCAGCGGTTCTATTTTCTGCCGTGTGGCGTGTTCGATAGAACCGAGTAGCCGTCTTTCTCTTTGTGTGACGAACAGGATGGCGTCGCCGGTCCGACCCGCGCGCCCGGTTCGTCCAATGCG
>CALLPU010000228.1 GCA_938016235.1 uncultured Granulosicoccus sp.
GCAGTGGTAAATCATCACTGATTCGCGCAGGGCTCATACCAGCTCTACTGGGGGGATTTTTAGTTGAGGATCGGGATAAGTGGCTGATTGCCATTATGAAACCGGGTGGTTCCCCACGGCATAATCTGGCGCAGGCACTGCTTGACATAGCGTCCGGGCCCGTCGTCGAAATCTCCGAGTTGGAACAGGAGATCGAGCATGATCAAGAGCAAGCTATTACTCGATACCTGCGCGATCATATCGCTGGCGACACGAATGTATTGATACTGGTTGATCAATTCGAGGAGATTTTTCAGTTCAGAGGCATGCACGATGAGCAGCAGCTTGCACGGCTTGGCCCGAAGCTGCGCCAAAAACAAGCCGCTAATCGTAATGAAGCCTCGGCTTTTTTAGAGTTGCTGCTCTCATTACCTGAGCAGCATGATCTCCCTGTGTACGTTGCGCTGACGATGCGTTCTGACTTTCTTGGTGATTGCGACGTGTTTCCCGGCTTACCGGAGGCCATGAATCGCAGTCGGTATCTGGTACCAAGACTTAATCGGCAACAGCTTCGTGAGACGGTTAACGGGCCAGCTCTTTTGTCAGGTGCGCGGATCGCACCTCGATTACTCGACACGGTTGTCAATGATGTGGTTGGTAAGGCTGATCAGCTGCCTGTCCTGCAGCATGCATTGTTCCGAACGTGGAATACTTGGCACAAGAGCGGTGAGGATGTATTAGACCAGCATCATTATGAGGAGATTGGAGGTCTTGATCGTGCCCTTTCCATGCACGCTGAAGAAGCACTTAAAGGATTGAACATAGACTTAACCAAAACCATTTTTCAATCTTTGACCGACACTGATTCGGATGGGCGACGTACCAGGCGCCCGGTGACCCTATCAGAGTTGAAAAGCGTCAGTGGAGCATCGCTAAATGATATACAGGCTGTTATCGAGCGTTTTAAAGGCGATGGGCGAAGTTTCCTGATCACCTCTGTCGGACCCAATGATCAGGTACGTGTCGATATATCTCATGAGAGCCTTATAAGACAGTGGCGCCGACTTCGCGACTGGATAGATGAGGAAGGACACTCAAGGGATCAATTTCTGGATCTGGTGTCTCGTGCGCGTGGAGATCGTGCCTTGCTTCGAGATCAGGACCTGCAGATCGCTACGCATTGGAACAAGACATCAAAACCAACGCAAGCGTGGGCAGCCCGATATTCAGAGCGTGAAGATGACTTTGAATTCGCAATGAAGTATTTGCAGAAAAGCGTCGATGCAACACGACGGTCATCGAGAAACAAAAAGTGGCTGGTCGGCACGCTGGTATCTCTGTTCATCATTGCATTCTTCGCTCTTGTGGTGCTCACCAATCGAGCTTTGGAGGCCGAAGGAGCTGCTAGAAAGGCGCAGCTAAGAGCAGAATCAGCCGAAAGTGAAGCGGAGAGTCTACGCATCCAGGCCAACGATTTTGCAAACCTTGCAGAATCAAAGCTTCAGGAACAGACGGTGGCGATTCAAGCCTACTTACAGCAATCAAACAACATGGTTTCGGGTACAAGTGCGCTAAACCTGCCCACGATTGAAGACGATAAAACTCCAAATGTTGTAGCTCCCGATCCGCCTGCGACTCAAAGCAACGAGCTCGCTACACTGGGCATTTCCGAAAAAAGAATCTGGAACTGGAACCACCGACGGATTATTACCAGTGCTGTTGCGCTTAACGCCCAAGGCAACACACTACGACTTGCGCCTGGAGAGCAATTTACAATCAGCTTTACCTGGTCCGGTTCTACATACGCCCCAAAGAAAGAAGACAGCTACTATTGTCCCACCTGTATCGTGCAATTGTATTATGGAATAGGTGGAGCGGAGTCAGAGAATAAAGCTCAGTGTTTTGTATCCGACATCATGACGCCTTCCTGGAGTCGAAACGGAGATGTCAAAGGCACACTGATAGCCCCCATGAAGGCCGGGCTTTACTATATTACACAGGCTTTATCACTCCAATATAACTGTGAACCCGACAAGGTCAAACTCTCGGAAAGCCAAGCTGATGCCATTGCAGCAATAGTGGTAGATCCTGAGATGACAAGCGGTTCACGACAGAACCTGATACGCCGATCCAGTAGCGTAGAGTCTCGTTAACCAAATTGGGTGATGCCGGGCAGCATTAAATGGTGGGGCGTGTAGGATTCGAACCTACGACCACCTGATTAAAAGTCAGATGCTCTACCAACTGAGCTAACGCCCCCAAGACCTACTGTGCCGGCGGGGAGCCGGAGGCTGCTGGCGTGCCAGCGATGCCGAGCGCGAATGATACCGCATTGCGAATCAATAGTGGGTACTTTGCACGTGCGGCGTGCCGCGTTTTCGCGCGACTGCACCGCACCTGCCCCACTACTGCCCGTCTCGATCCATTTTCTGAAGTCGTTTGCGCGCCAATACCGCCGCAGATCGGCCCGGATAGTCATCCCGCACGCCAGCGAGAATAGACCGCGCCTCAGAGAACTGCTGTTGCTCGTACAGTGCAAAGCCAATCTTCAAGCGTGCATCGGGCACTTTCGTGCTCTCCGGGAATGAATTCACCACCACGCCGAAATTACGCAGTGCGGCGTCGAAATCCCGCTGTGCATACATGGCCTCACCCTGCCAGTACCAGGCATTATCCGAATACGGGCCATCGGGAAAGCTCACCAGAAACTCGTCAAACGAGCGAATGGCGCTGTCGTTCTGGCCTCGTGCCAGCAGGTCGTAGGCTCGCGTGTAACCGGCCTTTTCAGCCTGAGTGGCCGTATCGCGCAATGCCCCGGTTGGGGGCTTTGGGCCGTTGCCAAAGTCCGCTGCGCTGGCAGTGGGAATTGATGTTCCGCGTTCCGGCACTATCACTGCGGCGGGTGCAGGTGCAGGAGCTGTGCTCTCATCGCCCAAACCTCCGTCGGCCGTCTCATCCAGAAACCCGCCACCAAGACCATCTTCAGACAAGCCGCCTTCAGCGCTGAGAAAATCCAGAGAATCCTGTGATTCTTCCAGATCGGTGATGCGCCTGTCGGTATCAGCATACAAGTCGGAATTGCGCTTGGTCAGCGTTTCCACCTCGTAGTTCAGGCTCTCGATTTCACCGCGCAGCGAGCGTATTTCGCGCTGCAAGGAATCGA
>CALLPU010000229.1 GCA_938016235.1 uncultured Granulosicoccus sp.
TCTTCGAAGAGCTCCGCAAAAGATTCTGACATTAAGTAGTAAACCTGTTGGTGAATGACGCAATGTCGTCGTGACTAGGCGATGTGTTAATTTAAAAGAACCGAACCATCCTGATTCAGCAGTAAACGTTATGCAGGTTGATCAAGATAGGCTGGAATGATCAGTCGTTAGACGTAACCCAGCCACCAATAAATAACGGACCTACATCCTTGGTTGCAAGCGTCACTCCAAAATGATGTTACTCGGCCATGTTGAGTGTCGGTATAGCCGCAAGAATCTCGGCAACGACCTCATGAACGGATGAATCACTGGAATCTATGATGAGCGCGTCGTCAGCGGCAGCTAACGGCGCATGCTCGCGAGTGCTGTCTCTTTCGTCTCGCGCACCAATCTCCTGCAGCAAGCTCGCCATTGTAGTCTCTATTCCTTTGTCTTTCAACTGCTTAGAGCGTCTGGCCGCTCGAACCTCAACCGAAGCTGACAGAAACACCTTCAAAGTGGCGTCGGGAAACACCACCGTACCCATATCCCGCCCGTCTGCAATCAGGCCTGGCGGCTTGCGAAAACTGCGCTGTTCATCCAACACAGCGGCTCTGACACGCGGCATGACAGCCACCTGGGATGCCGCCGCAGCAGTGGTTTCCAGCCTAAGACTGGCCGTTACATCCCGATCATTCAAAAAAACCTGGACACCATCGCTGTGCGGCTTGAACGTTGCCTTCATGGTATCCAGCGACGCCACCACGGACGCTTCATCGGCCAGATCCGCCTGAGAATTGAGTGCATGCAATGCCGCTGCCCGATACACCGCACCGCTGTCGAGCAGGTGAAAATCCAGGCGAGCAGCCAGCATCTGGGCCACGGTCCCTTTTCCAGCGCCCGAGGGGCCGTCGATCGTGATCACCGGAATCGCGTTCATTTTCAGCTCACAGGCTCTGCGATTTGATCGGCTTCGCGCTCTGAAATATGCAAACCAGCCGCACCGGCAATGCCTGCAAATCCGGGGAATGAGGTGTTAACGTTGTCACAATCCAGCACCGTGATGGGGCCATCGGCTATCAGCGATGCCATCGCAAAGGACATCGCCGTTCGATGATCACCACAACTGTCGGCTACACCACCTGCGAGGCGCTTGCCCTGGATGATAGCGCCATCTGGTGTGTCTTCTATATCGCCGCCCAGAGCCCGCAACCCATCGGCCATAACCTGTATTCGATCCGTTTCCTTGACTCTGAGCTCCTCAGCGCCGGTAATCACGGTTGTGCCACGAGCACTCGCGGCGGCCACAAACAACGCGGGGAATTCATCAATAGCGAGCGACACCAGGTGCTCCGGCACTTCAATGCCTTGCAATGCAGCACCGGTCACCAGCAGATCTGCCACTGGCTCACCGCCGGTTACGCGTTCGTTGGTAACCTGAATCTGCGCGCCCATGAGGCGCAGAATGTCAATGACGCCAGTGCGCGAGGGGTTCATTCCCACGCCAGTGAGCGTCAGGTTGGAGCCCGGCGTCATGCTGGCTCCCACCAGGAAAAACGCGGAAGACGAAATGTCTCCGGGGACTGTCAGAGACGTTGCTGTGAGTTGTTGGCCGCCGTCGATAGATGCACTTAATCCATCCACGCTGACCTCAACCCCGAACCCTCTCAGCATTCGCTCCGTGTGATCGCGCGTGACCGCCGGTTCGTGGACCGTTGTACGCCCGTTTGCATGCAACCCGGCAAGCAAAACGGCTGATTTTACTTGTGCGCTGGCCATCGGGCAGGTGTACTCAATGCCCTCAAGCCTACCGGATGCTGCGATGGATAACGGCGGAGTCCCACCCTCACCCGTGCCGATACTGGCGCCCATTTGCGCCAATGGATTAACGATACGGCGCATGGGGCGCCCGGTCAGGGATTCATCTCCGGTCAGCACCGCGGGAATATTCATCCCGGCAAGCAACCCGGTCAGCAAACGCATGCCCGTGCCTGAGTTACCCAGATAAATGGCTTTCGCCGGTGGCACCAGGGCAGCCACGCCATTGCCGTAAAGCGTCACCTCTCCAGGCCCGCCCCTTTCTATTCGCACACCCATGCATCGAAACGCATCCAGCGTGTGCAAGCTGTCTTCGCCTTCCAGAAACCCGGAAACCTCCGTTACTCCGTGGGCGATAGCCCCAAACATGATGGAGCGATGCGACATGGATTTGTCGCCGGGGACTTTGACCGTTCCTGACAGATTGGAGGCTGGCTCCAGTACGTACGATTTACCGGCGGGATGGGCTGCGGAGGCTTGTTTCACGAGTGGTCCTTTGATAGCTGCCAAAATGGTACCACCGCCACTGCAATGAATTGCATCCCCACGTTCACGGATTACACAAGAAATATCGCTGACAGGAGGCTATTTAGCCGCCAAACGCAACCTGAGACCATTCAAAAAATGTGGATATCTGTGTACACTTCACGCTGACGGCCTACCCACCGTAATTCCGTGGACCCTATGAAAAAAACCACTGCCAACAGCGATCTGAAAAAAGCCGGGCTTAAAGTCACCTTGCCCCGCATCAGCATTCTCGAAATTCTCGAAGAAGCTGAGCAGCACCACATGAGTGCTGAAGATGTCTACAAGACGTTACTCGCCAATGGCAATGAAGTCGGGCTTGCCACGGTGTACCGTGTGCTGACGCAATTTGAAGCCGCGGGCCTCGTCACCCGGCACCATTTCGATGGCGGGCAGGCCATTTTCGAACTGGACACCGGGGACAACCACGATCATATCGTGTGCCTCAAAACCGGCAAGGTTGCGGAGTTCAAAGATGAAATCATCGAAAAGCGGCTCGAAGAAATCGCAACTGAACTCGGCTATAGCCTGAGCGACCACAAGATCGTGCTGTATGGCGAAGTGATCGGTTCGCAGAAAGACAAACGCCGCCTCAAAGTGCACAGCACCACGGCTAGCTAGTTGTCGAGATGCAAGATTTCGCTCGCTGCCTCCCGCACGGAAGGCAACGATGATGTTTCTATTCAGTAGACACTGAATCAGCCGTCGTAACCCACCTTGTCAACCAGCTTCGTGGCAGTAACACGATGCTTGGCGATCTCAGAGAGCGGCAGAGGATCGTATTCGAAATCACCCCAGGATTGCACCAGCCCGGATGGCGCTATGTCCTTGTTTACGGGATATTCGTGATTCTGTTCAGCGTACATCCGCTGCGCCAGATCACCCGACAGAAATTCCATGAGTTTGATGGCGTTTTCCTTGTTGGGAGCACTCTTGGTCAGCGACATGCCACTGATATTCATATGAGTGCCGCGATCGTCCTGGTTCGGGAACACAATGCGGACGGAATCGGCCCATGCTGATTGCTCCTCATCACTCATCATGGCCCCCATGTAATAGGAGTTGATGACA
>CALLPU010000230.1 GCA_938016235.1 uncultured Granulosicoccus sp.
AGAGACCAATGCGTGCGCCTCATCAGCGCCCAGATACTCCGCATACTGATGCTCCCACGATTCGCGCAACGCATCCAGAAATTCATCGTCGGCGGTCCAGTCCATCTGACTGAGCGCGGCGGGCGTGTCGACACTGAACACGGATGGATTGAACCGCGTGGCCAACGTTCCATTGAACGGCTGCTGTGTCAAAGCGATAAATCATCCTGAGCCGAAGGCTTGGCCGGCAACGCATCAAAGCGCCCGGCTCGTCCTTCCTGATTGGCCTGCATCGCCTCTGCAATATCGCGGCGCTCAAAGAAGCTGGCGTTCCACAGCCCCACATAATCCAGCGAATCGCTAACGGTGTGATCTCTGGCGTGCAGAATCATCTTCTTGCAACCGTATATCGTCATGGGCGCTTTGCTGGCTATCTGTTCAGCGATCTGCATGACACCATCGAGCATGGCGTCGCTATTAGAGTACAGCTTGTTGACCAGGCCACACTGCACGGCCTCCTGCGCACTGAGCGCTCGCCCCGTATAGCTGAGTTCTCTGACCAGCCCGTCGGGTATCAACTTGCACAGACGCGGAAATGTTCCTACGTCAGCCGTCATGGCAAGGTTGGTTTCCTGAATAGTGAAAAAAGCCTCTTCAGTGGCGTAGCGCATGTCGCAGGCAGTCACCATATCCACACCGGCGCCGATACAACCACCCTGCACCGCAACCAGTACCGGTACTCGCACAGACTCCAGCACGCTGAAACTCTGCTGAAGCAGTGTTACCGTCTGATAGAACCGGGCAGCGTCAATGGTTCCTTGCGTTTGCGCTGCACCGGCAAACACCGACAAATCCATACCAGCGGTAAAATGCGGACCGCTCGACGAGACGACGATGACACGCGTAGCACCGCTCTGATCAATTTGCTCGACAAGTTCAGGCAACTCGCGCCAGAATGCAGGCACCATACTGTTGCGTTTTTCAGGTCGACTCAACGACACATGCGCTATGTGATTCTGCAAATCGACATCGAAGCATTCGTAGTTCATGATCAGGCCTGAGTAGGTAATGACTCATCATATTACGGGACAAACCGTGGAAACACAGCTGCATGACTTACCCGACTGCCTTGAAGGCCCAGCAGCCTGGTGCGCGCAGGAGATGCGAGACAACGAGCACCGCTGGCTGACACACCTGACAGCCGAAGAGATACAGGAGCTGACCCAGGCGGCGCAAAACTATCTGGATCAGGGTGGTGACATCGGTGCCATCAATACGCAGAACCTCCCGCTGCCGGGCCTGTCCCACCGGCTCGATACCTTACGCCAGGATCTATTATCCGGTTGTGGGGTAAGACTGCTCCGTGGCCTTCCTACGATGCGTTATTCAGACAGACTCAGTGCGGTTATCTTCCTGGCGATAGGCGCGCATTTGGGCAGCGCCCGGTCGCAAAATGCACAGGGACATATTCTGGGCCATGTGCGCAATACTGGCGCACATTCAAGCGATCCATCAGTTCGAATTTATCAAACTGCAGAGCGTCAGAGCTTTCATACAGACAGCGCCGATGTGGTGGGGCTGCTGTGCTTGCGCGCTGCCAGAACCGGGGGTTCGTCATTACTCGTCAGCGCAGAATCCATCTACAACCGCATGCGCCGTGAACACCACGACCTGCTCATCCGATTGTTTGATCCCATTGCTACTGATCGGCGTGGTGAGGTACCTCCCGGTGCCAAACCCTATATGGAAATTCCGGTATTGAACTGGCACCGGAACAAGCTCACCGTGTTCTATCAACGGCAATACATCGATAGTGCCCAGCGATTTCCCGACGCCATGCGCCTCAGCCCTGAACATGTTCAGGCACTGGATCTGTTTGACTCTCTGGCGAACGATCCAGCGTTGCATTTAAGCATGCACCTGCAACCCGGCGACATGCAGTTTGTCTACAACCACTCTCAGCTGCACGATCGAACTGCATTCACTGACTGGGAAGATCCCGACCAACGGAGACACTTGTTGCGCTTGTGGCTATCCGTGCCAGGGGATCGAGAATTACCCGATTCTTTCCGACAACGGTATGGATCAATAGACGTTGGCAACCGGGGCGGTATCGTCACAGAACAAACCGTGCTTCATGCACCGATCGATTGAACCCTCACAGGGCGCATGCAAAAGTGGATGCAGGCTTCAGTCTGTCAATCATGGCAAATGACCACGTACGATCGCGGAGTCGCATCATCGCCGGTTAGCTTCGAGGCAGCTCATTACGACAAGTGCAGCGTTTGTGTCTGATGCCGCTCAATCGTGTCCATGTTGACCTCAATCCCCAGGCCCGGTTCTGCCGGAATGTCAACTCGTCCCGCTTGCAGTGTCCAGGGGTTGGCAATCAGGTGCTGCCTGAATGGATGGCTGGACACGTCGTATTCCAGAATGGGTTCAACCGCAAATAAAGACGGATGCGTCACCGGAATGGTAGCAATGAACTGCAGCGAGGCTGCCTGCGCTATCGCGGTTCCCCACACGTGTGGGTTTACCATGACACCATTCGCTTGTGCCATAGCCACGATGTCGCGCGCCGCGGTAAATCCGCCACACGATCCGATATCCGGTTGTGCAACGTCCAGCGCATCCGCTTGAAACAACGTATTGAAACCGTAGGAAGTGTGTTCGTTTTCACCCCCGGCAATGGGCACATCCAGGGCCGCTCGCAAGGCTGTGTAGCTGCGCACGTCCTCAGGTGCAACCGGTTCTTCAAACCAACGTAATTGATAGTCAACTAACGCTCGACCCAGCGTCATGGCATCACGCCTGCCATAAGCATGATTGGCATCGACCATCAACTCTATCGAGGAGTCGTCAAGCGCTCGTGCTATGGCTTTCATCACTGCGATATCGTCACGCACTCCGAAACCGAGCTTTACTTTCATGGCTTTGAAGCCGGCATCACGGTGGCTAATGGCCTCCTGCGCCAGACGATCCGATTCACCCTGCCCGCTCAAGCGATAGAAACCAGTGGCATAAGGCTGCACGGATGTTCGAAATGCACCTCCAAGCAGACTGTGAATCGGCACTTCATGATGTTTACCACAAATATCCCACAGCGCGATGTCCATGGCGCTGATAGCGGACATCACAGAGCCCT
>CALLPU010000231.1 GCA_938016235.1 uncultured Granulosicoccus sp.
CCACGGCTCGGGTCAGTGCCGAGTTCTATACCAATGCCATCAACGTAATGCGTGGATCGTCTGCAGTATCCACCTATTGTGGCCTGCCTGAGCAGGAAGCGTTCGATATTGAATACTGGCTGCTTGAAGAAGCCAAATTACAGCGTATGCCAAAACCGAAAAGTCTGGCAGGGCGTGTGGCACTGGTCACCGGTGGAGCCGGTGGCATTGGATCGGCAACCGCCGACAAGCTGCTTTCCGAAGGGGCTTGTGTGGTACTGGCAGATGTCGATGAGGGGCTGCTGAAAGAGACTGTAGCTCAGCTCACCGCTACGCACGGCGGTGATGTGGTGCGTCACGTGCTCATGGATGTGACCGATGAGGCTCAGGTGATTGCCACATTCAACTCCGCCGCGTGTGAGTTCGGTGGGATTGACATGCTGGTATCCAACGCAGGTATTGCCTCGTCGGCGGCGGTTGAAGATACATCGCTTGAGTTGTGGAACAAGAACATGGACATCCTGTCCACCGGGTATTTCCTGGTATCCAGAGAGGCGTTTCGCATGCTCAGACGCCAGGCACTGGGTGGTGCTGTGGTATTTGTTGCCTCGAAAAATGCGTTGGCCGCATCCCCTGGTGCTTCTGCCTATTGCACAGCGAAAGCGGCAGAAGTGCACCTGGCGCGGTGTCTGGCACTGGAGGGGGCTGAAGGCGGCATACGGGTCAACGTGGTGAACCCCGATGCGGTGTTGCAGGGGTCCAAAATCTGGACGGGAGAATGGTTGCAACAACGCGCTGATGCCTACGGCAAGAATGCCGAGGAGTTGCAGGCCCATTACCGTGAACGCTCATTGCTCAAGCGCGCGGTGTTGCCTGAAGATATCGCAGAGGCTACCTTTTTCCTGTTGAGCGACGCAGCGGCTAAGTCCACCGGTAATATCATCAATGTGGATGCGGGCAACGTTCAGTCTTTCACGCGCTAGTGTCATACCAACCAGGACCACCATCATGCATATTGCAGGCGACTTGATCGACAAGCATAACCGCGCCACAGCTCAAGCTCGGGATGATGACTTCAATGCCCTGGCTGAGTATCTTCAACGTCTTGGTGTGGATATCCAGTCATTGACAGCCAAAGCTGCACAGTTTGGTGTGGCCATTCCGTCGTGGGGCGTTGGCACCGGTGGAACCCGTTTCGCGCGTTTTCCCGGTATCGGTGAACCTCGGCATGTGTTCGACAAGCTGGATGACTGTGGCGTCATCCAGCAACTGACTCAGGCAACGCCAACGGTCTCCTTGCACATTCCCTGGGATGATGCCGACCCGAGTGTTTTGCGCGAGCAGGCCAGTAGCCTCGGTCTGGGTTTTGACGCGATGAATTCCAATACGTTTCAGAACCAGCCCGATCAGGCTCACTCATACAAGTTCGGATCCCTGTCACACACCGACATCGCTACTCGTGAGCAAGCCATCGAGCACAACATCCGGTGTATAGAGATTGGCAAGGCGCTGGGATCCCAGGCATTGACGGTTTGGGTGGGCGACGGTTCGAATTTTCCCGGCCAGACACATATGGGACAGCAGTTCGACCGGTATCTGGATGCGATGAAGCAGGTCTATGCCGCTCTGCCGGATCATTGGCAGATGTTTACTGAACATAAAATGTACGAGCCTGCGTTTTATTCAACCGTGGTGCAGGATTGGGGCAGCAGTTATCTGATTGCCAGGGAATTGGGCCCGAAAGCGAGTTGCCTGGTGGATCTTGGTCATCATGCACCGAACGTCAACATCGAGATGATTGTTTCCCGCCTTGCACGCTTTGGCAAGCTGGGCGGTTTTCACTTCAATGATTCCAAGTACGGTGATGACGATCTGGACGCCGGTACCATAGACCCTTACCGATTGTTTCTCGTCTTCAACGAGCTTGTGGATATCGAAAGGCAGCAAGGTGATGCATTCAAACCTGCCTATATGCTGGATCAATCACACAACGTGACAGACCCTATAGAGAGCTTGATGTGCAGTGCGATGGAAGTACAGCGGGCATTTGTACAAGCGATGCTGGTGGATCGAGAAGCACTCGCCGCCTACCAGGCCGATAACGATGCCTTGATGGCATCACAAACGCTCAAACAGGCATTCAGAACCAACGTAGATCCGATACTGCAGTGTGCGCGTGTGCAGCAAGGCGGCGCTCATGATCCCATCTCAGCCTACCGTGAGTCTGGTTATCGCACTATTGTTGCCAAGGATCGACCGCAGATCAGTGGCTCTGGCGGCGGTATTGTTTGATGCGGCAGGTGTTAGCCAGCCTCATGTGATCATCGCTGACTAATCCGGTATCACGGCCGTACCGTCAATTTCCACCAGCCATTCAGGCCTTGCCAGCGCCTGCACCACCAGGCCGGTGGATACCGGGTGCACGTCCTTGATGTACTCACCCATGGTTCTATACACCGCCTCGCGATGACGCACGTCGGTGATGTACACAACCACCTTGACCAGATGCTCCATGGATCCGCCGCACTCTTCAATCAATTGCTGAATGTTCTGCATGACCTTGTGCGTCTGCTCAACCGGATCGTGGCTATCCAGATTCGTCGCATCATCCAGACTCTGCGGACACTGGCCACGCAGATACACGGTCTTGCCACCGTGCGTGACCACCGCCTGACACAGATCGTTATCCAGATTCTGTTCAGGGTAGGTGTCTTTGGTATTGAACTTACGGATTCTGGTGTGAGCCATGATGCGTGAGGGTTGAGTTGACGGGCGTTTGTCGGACGATCAGCGCAAGGACGCCAGATGATGATCGCGATAGCGTTGCTGCGTAACGATATGGTCCGCGAGGAACTTGGCATCGTGCCAGACACCCCAGATGAACGAGGAGCCGCGTCTGGACTGCCACGGCAGGCCGAGGAAATAGATGCCCGGTTCTGGTGACACGCCACGCTGGTGTTTGGGTTTGCCGTTATCATCAGTGGCATCCACGTCCAGCCAACGGTAATCATGGCCATAGCCGGTTGCCCAGATGATGGTGGTGATACCCGCCTCTTGCAGATCCAGTTCAAGTGTGGGGTTGCGAACGCAGTCTGGGTCTGGTCCAATCACATGTGCCTCGGGTTCCAGCGGTAAATCAAGACCATTGGCTTGCACATAGGCATCGGCTTCGTTCAGCACAGACAGGTAGTTTTTGTCGCCCTGGGCGATGTTGTCTGCAAGGTCGGCGGCAAAGTGCAGCTTGCCATCTGCATAGTCTGTGGTGCGACCCACCAGGTGCATGCCGAGGTTAGCCAGATTCCGGAAATCAACCGTGTGCCCACCGCGTGCACCACTGACCGAGATCGTCACATGTTCTGATCCGGCAGGTGCCGCAGCAGCATCCCACTTACCCAGCACGCCGAGCCACCAGACAAAATCATGGGTGCGATAACGGCGAGGTGGCCGATCATGCGGGCCCACCGACAAATACGTTGTCCTGCCTGAACGCAGCAGTTCATCGGCAATTTGTCCACCGGATGAACCGGCGCCGACGACCAGTACTGCACCGTCTGGCAACTGTGCAGGATTACGGTAGGTATTGGAATGCATCTGCACCAGGCCATCGGTTTCCGGGATCAGTGAGGGCATGACGGGAGTCTGGAAAGGACCGGTAGCCGCAACCACGTGATCCGCTTCCAGCATACCCTCAGAGGTCTGTACCACGAACCCGGCATGGCCAGATCGCTTTTTGACAGACAGCACGTCCACGCCGCATCGTATTGGCGCGTTAATGTGCTCAGCGTAGCGGACAAAGTAATCCGCTACGTTCTCCTTGGGAATGAAATCACCATCATCGAAGCCGTGAAACTCCAGGCTGGGAAAGCGATCATGCCAGGCTGGACCGTTGGCCACCAGAGAGTCCCAGCGTTCAGAGCGCCAGCGCTCCGCGATGCGATGCCGCTCTAGCACGAGATGATCAATGCCGTTGTTGCTCAGGTGTTCACTCATGGCGAGCCCGGCCTGGCCACCGCCAACAATCAGCGTGTTTATTTTTTCGGCCGGCATGCAGGGATCCTTTTCATTCGGTACGACGCGTTAACCCTTGGAGACGCTACACATTATTGCACCGATAGGATCGCGGGCGAAAGACGTTTATTGTGCTGTCAGGCTTTGCGCGGCAAACAGTGTTGCACAGTTAAAAAGTTACCAGCAGTCAGGCCCTTTTGCACCGCTGGCATTTTTCTCACCGGTCGCTGTGATGCTCAATGAGCCACAATCGGTATCGTTTTCTTGCCGGCTACCGGCCACCGGGACGGCAGTGAGGGTATACGTTTGAGTCTGTCGATTGGCCACCAGCGAGTAGTACCCCTCTTCAGACGTGGTTCTTAGCGTGCACGCGCCATTGTAGGTTCCCTCCAGCGTGAAGCAACGTTCCAATCGCAGTACTGTGTTTGACAGAAGGGATACGGCATCCTGCCGGTTGGCCTGCACGATATAACCGCCAAACCCCACTGCCGCTATGCCCGCTATGATCCCCAGTATGGAAATCACGATCATCATCTCGATCAATGAATAACCACGCTGGGATCTGGATGTGAAAGATACGATATTCATTTTGTGACAACGACGACCGTCTCGATAGCTCGGTTCACTTCCTCTTTACTGCCGACACCATGAGATTCCACCCGATACAGAATATGCTCCCGGGCACCAGAGCTTGTCTTGCCGTAAGCGGCACCGCCTATATCCAGGTTCACAATACCGGTACCGCCATCGGCAATGTACTCGCCGATCTGTTCATAGGCGTATCGCGGCTGATTGGCAACCCCTAGCAAGGTGCCGTCTTCAACCGTGTGCTGGCCTTGATAGTTGGGACTATCCCACCATTTCTCAGCCAGTGAATCCAGACTGAACACACCGTCAGAGGCTGTGCTGTCTGCAAAGGTACGTTCGCCGAGCTTCTCGATCAGTTTGTTTTGCGCCACCACCGTGCCGCCCTCGGCTGCCTCCATGGCGCGACTGTATTGAATCGCGTTACCGGCCGTTCTCTCGGTCTCACGTGTGGTGCTGACGGTACCTGATAGAAGAATACCGGCGATCAATACAATGACCACGACGGTCACCAGAGCAAACCCGTCCTGCGCCTGCTTGCGAGGGCGACTACGCTGCAAGTACCTGTGCGAATGTTCAACAGCGCGTTCCGGCAGCATCATAGATTCCTCAGTGCGGTGCGCACCACCACTTCTCGTCGGTAACGATTGTCTGGGTAGTCGATCACCGTGTTGTTGAATTGATATTGTCGCCCAAGCGCATCAATGTTTCTCTGGCTGACCAGCAGCAGGTTCATGAGGATTTCGCGAGTGGCTGCAAGATCGGCAGGCAAGGCATCGCCTGAGTCGACGTAGCGATCTATGGAGCCGTCGTTGCCATCATCGACGCCCAGGCTGATGATCATGTCGGACACATCGAAAC
>CALLPU010000232.1 GCA_938016235.1 uncultured Granulosicoccus sp.
GCGATGGCCAGCATGTCGCTAACATCGAACGTGCCTGCGCTGGTCTCTACGCCCAGCAACATCGCCACGATGATGATTCGCATAGCCAACCGCGAGACCGCGCCCCCTCTGTGTATCGCATGGAGAAATAACACCGAGGCAAATGCATGGGTGAAAGACGGCATCCACGGTATGTCATAGTGCGAGAGACCTTGTACCAGGGCCGTAGCACTAACCTCCTGCATCGGCAGGAGATAGCTTGCCAGCGCGTGCTCACGATAGATTACGTAGTACAGTACGCCGAGCAACAACGTGCTCAACGACAGTGTCAGTGCAAACAACCGAGGGTATCTATCTTTGTTACCGTTGCAGATGTTTGACATATCGTCTTGCGCTTCCTCTGATGCCGCATCGCAGCGGCAGTGTCATTGAACAGGACTACATCATTCTCATGCAAATCCGCCTACAACAGCACGTTGTCAATCGGCTTGCAGTACACGCTACACCAGGCACGCTGAGGTTAATCATGCCTTTGTTCATCAGCCTGTCAGTTACCGCTGCCCAGGCCGATCCGCTTAGTCTAGCCGACGGGCACGCATTTGAACCATCACAGTTCAACGAACTAACACTGGATGCCGGCGGCCGGTTGCATAGCGACGCCCAGAGAGGGGGTGTCAAGATCACGTTGCCTGAACGGCTGGGCGGTGTGGCATTTTTTCTGGAGGGCTGGGGATCACAAGGTCAGCTGGATGATGTTTCTGTCAGCTCCGATGTTGAATTCAGTGGTCAAGGTGAAGGGGTCGGCTTCTACCTGACGGGTTTGCCCGACTGGAACCGCACCACCACCATGTTGCGCGTGGCCTACCACCGCGAAGAACACGATGTAGACAGCGTATTGGCAGTGGCGGGTCGCCAGGCCACCATAGAAAGCCAACTGCGTAACCTCTCCGCTCGTTTGCTATTCAGTCCACGGGAACCCATACACGCCAGTGGCTTAACCGGATACCTGGCAGTGGGTATCGCCAATCACCGTGAACGCAGGCGATTGTCTGTGGATCAACAGCTCGAGCCCAGGCTTTCACGAACCCGTTCGGACATTCAAGGTTATCTGGCTGCCGGTGTGGTGTATCCAGCCAACAGTTTTCGTTTTTACACGGTGGTGGAGTATCAGGACTCACTCTCGATCAACGCGGGTATGCGGTGGCTGATCAGCCGAACGGCCGGGCAGTAAAGGTCTGATCCAGTCTACCTGTATTGCTATTTGTGCCGTGATCGATTGAGCTGCTCCAATGCTGACGCACTCATCATCCTTGAGGTTTCCAGCAACTGACAGGTTTCGTAAAATAGCCTGGCTCTCTTCACCACAGTTGCCGACTGCCGTGTTGTCAGCTCGAGTGTTTTGATCAGCTGCTTTGAGCGCTCTATGTTATACGCCGCACTGCCCTCAGACTCTAACTGACTCGATTAACCTGCACCACGCAGGTCTGCCATTTGTCCGGCTATTTTTTTGTCTGCCATAGAACTCAACTCAAGGGCATTATCGATACCACGCCAGTCCATGGATGTGCAATCCGTGTCACCGGAACATGCTTGCGCCAGCGTTATACTACCTTGAGTTGAGGTGTCTGTGCTCGTTTTTGCCTTCGCGTAGCAGATCGCTAACAGCAACCTGCTACCCCCGCCAGTTCAGGCAACTCGCTTGAGTTTTGGCTTCGCATTCTCTTCCTGAGTGGCTGTCCAGTTGGATACGAACGGATACGACTCATGTCGCAGCGAGTCGCGTATTTCTCCGCAATTTCCGTAATTTCTGATACCAGACCTTCTGCAAGCCTGGTTGGGTTGAGCCCAAGAGCCAGGAAGTTGTCATTCATGACATGCAGCTCGTTTTCAGCCGCCTCATTGCGGGGATTTGGCAGGTACGCGATCTCGGTTCCCGTCAGATCAGCAATCATCTTGGCCAGGTCATTGACTCGATGTGTCTCAGTCATCTGGTTCATGATCATGACGCGCTCACCGTGGGCCGGAGCGTTCTTGATCGCCAGTTCAACACACCGGCAGGTATCCTTGATGTGAATGAAGGCGCGAGTTTGACCGCCTGTGCCGTGTACCGTTAGCGGGTAATTAACCGCTGACTGCATTAGAAATCTGTTCAGCACGGTTCCATAGTCACCGTCATAATCGAAGCGATTGATAAGACGGTCGTCGAGTGCAGTTTCGTCTGTCTGAGTACCCCAGACAATACCCTGATGAAGATCAGTAATGCGCAACTTGTCATTCTTGTTGTAGAAGTGAAAGAACAGAGCATCCTGAGTCTTGGTCATATGATAGATAGACCCCGGATTGGCAGGATAGAGAATCTCTGACTTGGACGTTTTACCGTCCTGTTCGATCGTGACTTCAAGGTAACCCTCAGGAATTTTCATACCTGATGTTCCGTATCCGTACACGCCCATGGTTCCAAGATGCACCAGATGTATGTCTCGACCGGATTCAACGATGGCCGCACACACATCGTTGGTGGCATTCAGGTTATTACTGACCGTGTAGCGCTTGTGCTGTGCAGACTTCATTGAGTAAGGAGCGGCCCTCTGCTCTGCGAAATGCACGATGGCATCTGGTTCAAACGACTGGATGAGCTGAAGTAGTCGATCGTAGTCTTCGCCGACGGTGAGATTGTGGAATCCGATGGTTTTTCCAGACACTTCTTTCCAGGCCGCCAACCGCTTGTCTACCGCCTGGATTGGCGTCAATGAGTCAACCCCCAGCTCGACATCAATCTTGCGACGTGAAAGGTTATCAACGATTTCTACCTGGTGTCCCTGGCTGGACAGATACAAGCTTGTCGGCCAGCCGCAGAAGCCATCACCGCCTAGTACTAGTATTTTACTCATGAATTAAAATCCGTTATGAATCTTGCGAAGAATTCAGCCGAGCAGGTGTTTTTGTCCCGTAACCTGTTTACGGCGCTAACTGTAAACTCAGCAAGCAGTGTGCCGATGGTCTGCACAGGGGGTAGTTCTGATCCCACTAGTGGGTCGTAACGTCTGTCAACACCGCTTCCAGTGTCTCCAGATCAGCATTCCAACCCAGGTTTGTGCTGTCGGCATCAACGTCACTGGTGACCTTGCCCATCACGATGCTGTAGGGGTGACCACAATCGGTAGCCAGTTGGAAAAACAGCGGCGTCATGTACTTGTCAGGTATCAGCTCGACAATGGCACATTGCTTCGGCGCGAAAACCATGTTGGCAAGCCCGGCACCGTGAGGTGCGACGATACATTGTGCATGAGCGGCGATGGCTATCTGTTCGTCCAGAGAATACTGTTCCATCGCCACGATCTCAAAGCCATGCGACTTCACCAGATCATGTACCTGTTCTTCATTCTCCATGACTCTGTCGGGTGACTGATGACGTGTGATGTATATATTCTTGCCTAATAGTCTTTCCCGGGTATTCAGGGAGGAACAATACTGAAAGAAGAGCACTCGCAATTCCGCAACGTTGGGCAATATTCCCGCTTCCATCAGTACACTGGCATTCTGGTCGATCACGATTGTGTCAGTATCAATGCCAAGCAACCGCGCTATCGCCAGCTCGGTGCCGTTCAGCTCGTACGTTGAAACGATGGGGCAACTCAAACCCAGAAGCTTGTAGCCGTAGAGCGCTGGCAGCTTGTCAACCAGGGAATGGTAGTAATTATTCAACCCATAGCGTGGCAGGATATAGGCAGCCGACATATGACGCTCAACCGGATTTAACGCGGATACTCCCGTGGTACGCGTATAATGGTAGATGTCGGTCATCGAGTGTACGTAACGTCGCATGCCATTTTCTTCAAACGTGATCCCGGTTGGACCATTGCAAATCCGCGCATTGTTCAAGTGATAGAACCGGACCTTCCTGATCACATGATCGTCTATGTCAGTAATCCACTGACTCCGCGCAGTCTCATGATGATCCTGTGAAGACAACGTTATACGATCACGCCTGCAGGGCTCGGGCAAACTCAATGAGAGCAGTTGGTTCTCGCGCTCAGCACTGTTGCCAAGCAGTGCTGCCTTTCCCTGTGCAAGCGGGAACTCTTCCTGGGCAAATGTGGAATCGAACTTGGGAATGGTACTGACCAGTGACGATCCACGATTGTGCAGGTCATGCAGCAGCTCTGTCGATCGATCCAGGGATATACCAATACGCGAATAGCGCACATACGAATTACCCTGATTACGATAAAGCTCCTGCGCCATCTCATGGAATTTAACCGCCAGCGGCAGATCATGGCTGGCCAGCAGATGGATCAGAGACAGGTAACGCATGTCCATTCTGTCCACCTGGATATCGTGCCTGCCCTGCTGAACAGCCTGATAGATGTCCAGACCAAAATAGTCTGCCAGATGCGAGCATTCCTGATACATCTGCTCGAATACCAGATTCAGCTGCGACGTGTCCGCGGCAGACTTTACACGCTCAAAGACGTGCTCGACACGTTGCTGACATGACTCATTTGAATTCCACGTGGCCAGTTTCCAGCACGGCTTACCGTTGGCGCCAACAAGGGCCTGAGTACAGGCAACTACCGCACTCCCGCTCCTGAGCAGCAGTTGTTCAGTTGCAGTAGCAACGTTGCCTGGCACTTCAAGCGGCTGCGGGCTATTCATGACTGGTGCATATCAGGCGACGTAACGATCATAATCAGTTAAGGCAGTCGTTGGCATCAGTGAACGATTGCCACTGGCCTCACCAGTCTG
>CALLPU010000233.1 GCA_938016235.1 uncultured Granulosicoccus sp.
CATCGTCTCCATTGATAATACCGACGCCGACATGCCCATGGCTGACATGAAAATCAAGTGTGCAAGCCTGCATTGGGAATACATGTTTGTGCGATCCATGTTCAAGACCGACGACATGATCGAGCAACACCGTCTACTGAATCATGTAGCGCAGCGCATAGATGATGGCAGACTGCGCACCACGTTATCCGAGACTCTCTCGCCGATCAATGCTGCGAACCTGCGTCAGGCGCATGCAATGCTTGAGCGCGGGGATGCCATTGGCAAAGTGGTTCTGGAGGGATGGGGCTAAACGGATTCGGCAAGCCTGCAATCACGATTGAGTAGCCGACCCCGGCACCGACGCCGGGGCCAGGCAGCCATCAGGCCAGGTGCTGTTTGAAAAATTCGACGGTACGTGATTCAGCCAGCGCGGCGGCTTCTTCGTTGAATCGAGGGGTGGAATTGTTGTGGAAACCGTGCCCGGTACCTTCGTACAAATGCCTTGTGTAGTCTTTGCCAGCATCTTGAAGTGCCGCTTCAAAGTCTGGCCACATGGCGTTGATGCGATCATCCATTTCAGCTGATTGCACCATGACAGGTGCGCTGATACTGGCCACGCTGTCGCTGGCAGGCGCTGCCCCGTAGAACGGTACTGCGGCGTGCAGGTCGCTGCCCATTTCGACTGCCAGGTAATTGGTGGTACCACCGCCCCAGCAGAAACCCACAGAGCCGAGTTTGCCCGTTGAACCTGCGTGCGATTGCACAAACCGGGCGCTGTTGAGCATGTCGGTTTTCAGTTGCGTCTGATCGAGGCTTTTCTGCAGGACCTTTCCGTCGTCATCGTTACCCGGGTAGCCGCCTACCGGTGACAGGCCGTCGGGGGCGAGTGCCAGGAATCCCATGGTGCCAAAACGCCTGGCCACATCTTCAATGTACGGATTGAGGCCGCGATTCTCGTGAATGACGATGACTGCAGGGTGAGGCCCTTCCGTGGTGGGTTGCACCAGGTAGCCACGCATCTCGCCAGACGTGCCGCCGGGTGACGCATAGTCCTCGTAGGTGGCCTTGATTCTGTCGTCGGTAAAGGAAATGGTCTGTGCCTGAGCGTAGCGAGGTAACAGCGCCTGCGCCATCGCAAGCCCCGACACACCGGCGATGGTGATAGCACTGGCTCTTTGCAAAAAATCCCGGCGCGTCATTTCGGTATGACAATATTCGTCGTACAGATCGTAAATGCGGCGGTCGATGTCTTTCGGGTCGATCATGTCGTTAAACCTCGATGTTGATGAGTCGCAAGTGACTTCTTCGAGGGTACAACAGTCAAGCAGTAGAAAATAAGACAAAAATGTGCAAATGGACAGGCAGCCCGTCAAGCAAAGCCCGCAACTCCGTCTATTCTTATTCAGGGATGAGGAGACAAAAATATGGCGGGTAACGACGCGCTTGATAACTTTTTACGTCAGCTGAAGAATGCCACGGCGCCGAATGGTGCCGCATCTGGCAACGGCAACGTCACACAAGGTTCTTTTGGACAGGGGGGCGGGGGCAAGGCCAGCTTTTTGGGTGGTCTGGGCATGTTGTTGCTGGCAGCATTGGCATTGATTATCTATACCGCCTCTTACACCGTGCCCAGTGATTCGGTGGGTATCGTGCAGCGGTTTGGCAAGTATGTATCGGAGCAGGACCCCGGGCTGCATTTCAAGCTTCCGCTGGGCGCGGATTCGGTCACCATTCTGCCTGTGAAACGACAGCTCAAGCAGGAGTTCGGATTTGCAACAGCCGGTGCTACCAACAACAGCCAGAGCCGCCCTGATCTGGCGCAACAAAGCCAGATGGTCACCGGTGACTTGAATGCTGCGCTGGTTGAATGGGTAGTGCAGTACCGAATAGCAGAGCCCAGAAAATTTCTCTTTGATGTGAGAAACCCGGGAGAGACGCTGCGTGATTTATCCGAGTCGGTGATGCGCGAAGTGGTCGGTGATCGCACCGTCGATGAAGTTATCACGATCGGGCGCCAGGAAATTGAAACCGAAGCGCTGACGAACATGCAGGCCCTGGTTGCCAAGTATGAAATCGGCGTCAGTATCGATCAGGTGCAATTGAAGAACATCAACCCCCCTCGGCCGGTGCAGGAATCATTCAACGAGGTGAACCAGGCCCAGCAGGAAAAGGAAAGTTTGATTAACGCGGCCAGACGGGAATACAACAAGGTCATTCCGCTGGCTGAAGGTGAGAAGGATCAGCGCATTCGTGCCGCGGATGGCTATCGGTTAAAACGCGTGAATGAGGCTGAAGGTGACGCCGCAAGGTTCAATGCGGTGTTTATCGAATACACCAAATCGCCCGATGTGACGCGCCGACGAATTTATATAGAAACCTTGCAGGAGGTGCTGCCGGGTCTGGACAGCAAGATTATCGTGGATGAAGAGTCTCAGCAGATACTGCCGCTGATGCACCTGAACGCAGCACAGGAGGCAGCACGATGAAAATTACCAGCATATTGCTAGCGCTTGTCGTGGCCGGATTCCTGTTGATCGTATCGGGCGCTCTGTACACGGTAGATGAGACCAAGCAGGTCATCATTACCCAGTTTGGAAAACCTGTGGGAGAACCCAAAACAGAAGCGGGATTGAAATTCAAGCTGCCGTTCATTCAACAGGTGAATCCGGTTGAAAAACGCATACTGGAGTGGGATGGGTCGCCCAGCAACATGCCCACCAAAGACAAGCTCTATATTGCGGTTGATCTGTTTGCCCGCTGGCGCATAGTTGACCCGTTGCAGTATTTCTTGCGACTGCGTGACGAGCGCAGCGCACAATCACGCCTCGACGATATTCTGGGCAGTGAAACGCGCAACGCAGTAGCCAAACACGAACTCATCGAGCTGGTGCGTACCACGCGGGATCGTGAGCCGCTCCGTGATGCGTCATTGTCTGAAGCCGAACAGAGAACGCTGGGCGGTCTGGTACCGATCCGCAAGGGGCGGGCGCTGGTTGAAGAGGAAATCTTCTCTGCCGCAGCACCCAAGGTAGAGGTTTTCGGCATCGAATTGCTGGACATACGATTCAAGCGTATCAATTACAACGAAAGTGTCCGGCCGAAAAT
>CALLPU010000234.1 GCA_938016235.1 uncultured Granulosicoccus sp.
AATTTTGCATACTCTCGCAGTGCGCCGAATCTTGCACCACCTCGGCGTTTTCTTCTGCCACCGGGTAGTCTTTCCAGTATGGCTTGGCCAATTGTCAATGCAAGCAGAGACAGCGACACACACCCGAAACGCCCAATGAGCGTCAACACGGCTTAACGCTCCTGCAATGCCACCCGTAACCCGAGCGCGCAGTAAATACCACCCACACATTTACCTTGCCAACGGGTGATCACTGGATTTCGTCGCAAATAAACGCCTATGCGTCCCGCACTTACAGCAACGACCATGGTGGACAGCAACCCCATCAGAACGAACAGAACGCCAAGCTGAATCAGTTGAAGCCATACAGCGCCGTTCTCTGCTTTGACAAATTGAGGAAGAAATGCGAGGAAAAACATAGCTGATTTGGGATTGAGTACTTCTGCTATCACCGCCTGACGAAAGGCAGCTTTGGCCGTTAACGAATGCCCACTCCCCGAGTAGTCGGTTTCGACTTTCTCAAGTATTGATCGAATACCCAAATAGATAAGATATGCAGCGCCCAGATACTTCACGATAGTAAACAGTGTTGCAGAAGCCATGACAACCGCGGAAATACCCACTACCGCCAGAATCGTATGTATCAGGTCTCCCACCGCTATACCCATACCTGTCGCAACACCCACCCGAGTTCCCGAAGTGGAGGCACGCGCCAGAGTCAGCAGCACGGCTGGCCCGGGAATAATCACAAAACCGAACAAGATAGCCAGGTAAGTAATGAGCGTCGTTTGGTCAATCATGGGTAGCGCGATATTTTACCAATTACCATTTACTTTACCTGTGAGAGAAGCTTCAGCCATCCCTATTCTCCTTACATTCATTCATATTGCAAGGCATCACCATCACTTATTCAAGATCCGATAATCAAGACAATAATGGGTGGCTCTCAACAGTCTTGCCAACCCGAACCTACATCAACCCCCGCTCCGCCAACGATGTCTGCACCCCCTGCCCG
The DNA here is from genome assembly GCA_938016235.1 of uncultured Granulosicoccus sp. GTDB lineage: Bacteria > Pseudomonadota > Gammaproteobacteria > Granulosicoccales > Granulosicoccaceae > Granulosicoccus. The sequence goes on from CALLPU010000234.1 coordinate 995, forward strand.
ATGATCAAATGATCGAGCACCCGCACATCGATGAGTGCCAGCGCATCTACCAACTTGCGCGTTAACCGCACATCCGTATCAGAGGGTTCTGCAACCCCGCTAGGGTGGTTATGCGCAAAAATTACCGCGGCGGCGTTACTGGCGATACATCGCTTCACCACTTCGCGTGGGTATACAGCAGCAGAGTCTATGGTGCCGTTGAACAACTCCCGGTACTCGATAACCCGGTGTCGATTGTCCAGAAACAAACCGGCGAACACCTCATGCCCGAGACCGGTCAAATGCAATGACAGGTAGTGACGTACATGCTCCGGGCTGCTCAGCACATCGCCTTGCATGACCGTTTCAAACACATGGCGCCGACTGATTTCCAGCGCGGCCTGCAGGGTGGTGTATCGAGCCTCACCCAGACCCGGTGTTGCGCAAAAGGCTCGTTTGTCTGCATTGAGCAATGCGCCCAGAGAGCCTGAGTGGGTGAGTGCTTCGCGTGCAACTTCCACCGCTGAGCGGCCCTGGGTGCCGGTTTGTATGAAGATGGCGAGAAGCTCGGCATCACTCAATGCTGCAGCGCCATGCTGGAGCAGTTTTTCACGCGGCCGCTCGGTGCGCGGCCAGTCCTTGATAGTCATGATCAGCATCCTTGTTGATCGTTGAAATGAATAGCTGCTGGCAGTAGATCACAGCGAACCGCTGCACACCATCTACGCCACGAGGCAGATGTAATATCTGTGACACCGGCCTCATGAACCAACCGCCCGAGCATCACTCAGAAAGGACTGACCAAACTGCTACCATGTGCCCATGCACGCATTGAAGAACAAACGCATCCTTCTGGGTGTCACCGGGGGCATAGCTGCTTACAAGAGTGCCATCCTTGCACGGCGGCTCATCGACGCGGGAGCCACTGTCAGAGTGGTGATGAGTGCCGGTGCGCAAGCCTTTATACAGCCACTGACCTTTCAGGCGCTGACCGGAAACCCGGTGCACACCGACCTGCTGGATCCTGCAGCCGAGGCTGCCATGGGCCACATCGAACTGGCACGCTGGGCAGACTGCATTCTCATAGCGCCAGCATCGGCCAATACGCTGGCAAGGCTGGCCCATGGCTTTGCCGATGATCTGCTGAGCACGCTGTGCCTGGCTTCAGATGCGCCGCTGTTCGTGGCACCGGCCATGAACCGCCTTATGTGGCAAAACCCTGCCACGGTCCATAATTGTGAGGTATTGGCGTCTCGAGGAGTGGGCTTCATAGGACCCGGTGACGGAGCGCAGGCCTGCGGTGAAACTGGCTCGGGCCGGCTTCTTGAACCGGAAGACATACGGGACAGCCTGATAGCCCGTCTGCAACAAACCGACGCTGGAGATCGCGCAACACCGGACACCAGGTTGCTGCTGAATGGGCAGAAGCTCCTGATTACCGCAGGGCCGACGCGCGAGGCTATCGATCCAGTCAGGTTCATCAGTAATCACAGCTCCGGGAAGATGGGTTTCGCGATTGCTGAGGCGGCGGTTGCCATGGGTGCGTCAGTGACCCTTGTGGCTGGCCCGGTAAACCTGCAGGCAGATCCTGCCATTCGCCGTATTGATGTGGTGTCGGCCGATGAGATGTTGAGTGCCGTCATGGACAATGTATCGGGCAGCACCGTTTTCATCTCAGTCGCGGCCGTGTCGGACTATCGCCTGGAGCAGGTGATGGACCAGAAAATCAAGAAGAGCCAGGATCAGATGCAGCTGTCACTGGTGCGAAACCCCGATATCCTGAAATCTGTGTCTACCCTTGAGAAGCGTCCGTTTTGTGTCGGCTTTGCAGCTGAAACTGAAAATGTTGAAGCGCATGCGCGAGCCAAGTTGCAGCATAAGCAATTGGACATGATTGCTGCCAATCATGTGGCGCAGCCCGGCAATCCGGTGTTCGGCAGCGATACCAATGCCCTGGATGTGTACTGGCCAGCAGACAACGGGCATGAGAGCATTCCGTCGGGCTCTAAACAACAGGTTGCACAGGCCTTGCTGCTGGTTCTTGCCAGGCAGCTGGCAGCCTCCGACCCATCCGACACCGACGCATCCGGTAAACACTAAATGAACAGTATCGATTTCACCATCGTAGACCCACGGATCGGCAATGACATTCCGCTTCCGGCGTACGCCAGCGACGGATCTGCAGGGCTCGATCTCAGAGCCTGCCTGGCCGAGTCACTGGTGTTAACGCCAGGCTCCACGGAACTGATACCCACTGGCATTTGTATCCACATCGCAGATTCAGGTTACGCAGGAATGATATTGCCTCGATCCGGCCTGGGTCATAAACATGGCATTGTGCTGGGTAATCTGGTAGGGCTGATCGATTCCGACTATCAGGGGCAGTTATTCGTCTCTTGCTGGAACAGAGGCACTAACACCTACACGATTGATGTGGGCGAACGTATCGCACAACTGGTTATCGTGCCAGTGGCTCAGGTACGTTTCAATCGGGTGGAGAGCTTTTCAGAGTCTGAACGCGGCGACGGCGGATTCGGCTCTACCGGCACGGCATAGCTGGTAAATTCGTCCTCACAGCGTGTCTGAACCGGTGTAATGGTAAAGTACGCCGATACTTCTGCCGCTTACCCACTAAGCTAACCACCGCGCTGTACCCCGGGTTCGGCCACAATCAGGAAATCAGACATCATGAGCATTTCACCGGCGATCTTCCGCGCTTACGACATCCGTGGCGTAGTGACTGACACACTCACACCCGCTGCTGTGGAACAGATTGGCAGTGCGTTCGGTTCGGAATGCGTTGATCGCAAGATTGACACAGTAGTGGTAGCTCGCGATGGCAGACTCTCCGGCCCAGACCTCATCAGCGCGTTGAGCAAAGGCATTCAAAGCACCGGTACTGCGGTTATTGATATTGGCATGGTGCCTACCCCGGTCTTGTATTTCGCAACGTACCACCTCAACACCGGCACCGGCATCATGGTCACCGGAAGTCACAACCCGCCTGAGTACAACGGCCTCAAGATGGTCGTAGGTGGCGACGCGCTGTTTGGTGATGGCATCACGGCTCTGCATACGCGGCTGGTGAATGATCAATTGCACACGGCCGATAGCACCGGCGCGCACAGCACACAAGACATACTGCAGGAGTATCTGGACAGAATACTCGGCGACGTCAAACTGGCTCGTCCCATGAGCATTGCCTATGACTGCGGCAATGGCGTGGCAGGGGCCGCGGCGCCCCAGTTGTTTGATGGTCTGGGCTGCAACAGCTCATCCCTGTTTACAGAGGTAGACGGTACGTT
>CALLPU010000235.1 GCA_938016235.1 uncultured Granulosicoccus sp.
CGATCAAGTTTACGTTGGATTGGAAAATTCAAGGTGTGCATAGCTGGTTCTATCTGGCCAAGGAAAAAGGATATTTTGCCGATGAGGGTCTTGACGTTACCATTGACCAGGGTGAGGGATCAGCGGCAACGGTAACGCGCATTATGACGGGTGCCTACGATGCCGGGTTTGGCGATATGAACGCCATCATTCAAAACGCAGCCACCAATCCGGATGAAGCACCGATCATGGTGTATCAAATCTACAATCAACCTCCGTTTGCGGTACTAACCAAGACGGGCGGCGCCGTTGACAGCTTGAAAAGCCTGGAGGGTCTGAAGGTGGGTGCGCCTCCAGGTTCCGCTTCTACAAAGCTGTTTCCAGCATTGGCAGAGGCTGCGGGTTTTGATGTCAGCGGGGTAGAGATAACCAGTGTAGCGCCTAACTTGCAGGAGCAGATGCTGATTCAGGGTCAGGTTGACGCCAGTCTTGTGTTCAACGTCACGAGCTATCTGAACATTATTGGATTGGGTATGGACCCGGATACGGATTTCACCTGGTTCCCCTATGGTGAAGCAGGTCTGGACATTTATTCAAACGGCGTGATGGTGTCTCCCAAGTTGGTTACGGAACACCCGGAAGCGGTGACGGGGCTGGTATCTGCTATCGCAAAAGCCATGGCAGAAGTCATTGCCGATCCTGCCGAAGGTGTTGCGATGATCAAGAAAATCGAGCCACTGAGTAACGAGGAGTTGGAACTGAAGCGGCTCGAATTTGCATTGAATAACCTGATCTATTCCGATGAGAGCAAGGCGAACGGGATTGGCGCAGTTGATTCGGACAGGCTCGAGCGTTCGATTGGCGTAATCAAAGGGCTTTATGACTTACCGTCAACCCCTGATGTGAGTGCTGTTTTCTCAGATGCTTACTTGCCACCAATGGAGATGCGAAGCTACTGATGGAGGCTCGATAGCCGAGTGGTAGTAGGTACTCGGCTGTTGACTGAACCGGTAATGACCAACAAACAGCGAATAGTTGTCGAACAAGCTCTGCTTGGTGAAGGGTATGAGCCTTCCGGGCCAGTAGAGATTACGTTGCTCAACGGATGCATTGAATCGATTGAGCCGAGCGGTAGTTCTCAGAGTCGTCGGTTGTTGGCTGTGCCGGCTTTGGCGGACGCGCATAATCACGCGCGCCCGTTATCGACAACATCGTTTGGTTGTGGTGGCAAACCATTGGAGAGCTGGTTGCCGCAGCTTGCCACCATGCCATCGGTCGACGCCTACACGGCTGCGGCTGCGTCGTTTGCTCGTTCGCTCGCAGGCGGTGCTACATCGGTGATGGTGCACCTTACGCGCCCGATGGGTTTGATGCCGTTGCCTGAGGAGGCGTGCCGGATAGCGCAAGCAGCTCATGATGTGGGCGTGTCCATTGGTTTTGCGGTGTCCATGCGCGACCGAAATCCATTGATCTATGGAGATCATTCGTCCTTGCTGCCGGCGCTGGACGATAACCAACGGTGTATCGCCGAGCGCACCTGGCTCAGGCCCTCGCTATCAGTGTCAGCACAAATGGCGCTGGTCGAGTCGGTCGCAGAGGCCGTAGAGTCTATGCCCGGACACATTGATGTTCAGTTCGGTCCAACCGGTGTGCAATGGTGCACGGATGAGTTGCTATCGGCTATTGCCAAGGCTTCTGCGCTGTCGGGCCGTCGCATCCATATGCACCTGCTTGAGACTGTGCCACAACGTACCTGGGCCGATGATGTGTATCCCCAAGGTATCGTGGCTCACTTGTCTGAGATCGGGTTGTTGTCGCCCAGGCTCACACTGGCGCATTGTGTCTGGGCAAATTCAGCGGAGCTCACCACTTTGGCGGAAGCCGGTTGTCGCATCGCCGTGAATCCGTCGTCCAATCTTCACCTTCAGTCGGGCATTGCACCCGTACCCGTCATGCTTCAGTGCGGCGTTGACGTTGCCATGGGCCTTGATGGTTGCGCACTGGATGAAGATGATGATGGGCTCAGGGAGCTTCGACTGTTCAACCTGCTCAATCAGTCGCATGGTTTTAGTGCTGAGGCCATGACGCCTACCAAAGCACTGCGTGCAGCGTGTTCAGCAGGCAGAGCCGGCCTGGGGTTGGAAGCGGGAGGAATACTCGCACCGGGTATGCCGGCGGATGTATTACTGCTTGACCTTTCCGCACTTGATAGAGATGCCCTGATGGAGGTAGACGTACGCGACTACCTGTTTTCCCGCGCAACCAAGTCGCATATTGTCGAGGCCTATTCTCGGGGGCGACGGGTGATCGAAGAGGGAAGGGTAACTGGCGTAGATATAGCGACGCTAGAGGCTGAGCTAAGGGCGTCTATGCGAGAAGGCCTGAAAGCCAAAAAAGACGTGATCGAGTGCTGGCTAGCGATTGAAGAATCGATCGCTGTGCACTACAAAGGATGCTGCTGACGCAACGAGCATCGACATTGAATTTTCTTTTCTCACAACGTAAAGAGCACCATTGGCATGACTCTGCTTGGCATCACCGCAGGACCCTTTACATTTGAAGCCCGTCTGGAAACTGAGTTGGCACCCAAGACCTGTGAGGCGTTTGAAAAAACACTTCCCTACGAAAGCCAGCTTGTGCATGTACGTTGGAGTGGTGAAGGTATCTGGATCCCGTTGGGAGATCATGACTTCGGGGTTGACTACGAAAACCATACCAGCCACCCGGCACCGGGACAATTCATTCTCTACCCGGGCGGAATCAGCGAAACTGAAATCCTGCTGGCGTACGGTGGTGTCGATTTTTCGTCCAAAATGGGGCAGTTGGCAGGCAACCATTTCATCACTATTACCAGTAACCTGGACAAACTGATGGAGCTGGGAAACACCGTTCTGTGGAAAGGTGCACAACCCATCTCGTTCATGAAGCTTTAGTCGATCTCATACCCGCTATCGTGTAGCCACGCCATCACACCCTCTGGCTTCGCGATATCGTTGAGCATACGACTTGCGCTTGGGAACGTGGCGCTCACGTGCATCCTTACCGTGTACAGCTACCGGGGTATTGTCGGCGCGATTTTCCACTTCGTTGTCTTCGCGGCGTTGAGTATGGCTGCACGGTGAGGCAATGGTTAACGTGTCGCTGTGGTTGTGACCGTAAGCGCCATCCACGGTTTTCTTGCCTTCGATAAGAGGGTCTTCGTACTGGTTCTTTTTCCCTTTGATTTTGGGTTTCTGTGGTCCTACAACAGCGGTTCCAATATCTCGCCATTCAAAGTTGACATCGATGATGCTCCTGTACTTTCCAGCGAAACTGATGCTGTCTGCCTGAATCATGGCAGTGTGAATGTCTGTGTAGTGAAGATAGTGAGGGGACAGCTGCGACCAGGTATCCACCAGTAACGTGGCGAGCGTATCGCGGGCGTACACTAGTGCGGCGCGAAATACATCCGGGTTAGTCTCGTAAGCGGCCGTAAAGTCATCCTGCAACTGCTCTTCATGGTCTGAGGTTCCCTCCAGCAGGTCGGAGAGCTGTTCCAGCGTTGTAGACATGGCGCCGGCGGCTACCAGCTCCTCATGAAAGATGTCCACCAGAATATCGAATATGGCCCCTGTTAATGGTTGTCCCAGCATATGCGAATCCCGCCATCCTGAGGCAAAGTCAGATAATTTGGCGTTGTTGCACGCCATCCTGATCTGGCCAACGTCGGAAATTTCCGCGAAGCGATTCAGATGATTGGTCAGGTACAGGTTGCCGGACGTTGACTCCAGAATCTCATCGATCACTGAGTCGAAATGCATGGCCGCAATCATGGA
>CALLPU010000236.1 GCA_938016235.1 uncultured Granulosicoccus sp.
CGAGCGTGGCGATACGGTTCTACTGACGGATGATCATCAAGCAGCCACTGCCCGGGAGTGTGTTAATTCCAGCGTCAGTTTTGCCAGGGCATTGTTGAACAGTGGGTGTCATCGTGGTGATGCTGTGCTGCTGCAAGTAGGAAACGGCGCCGATTTCCTGGTGGGGTTCTTTGGGAGTCTGTTAGCCGGCTGTACCGTGGTGCTGCTCGATCGTGAAACGGACGTGAGCGAGCGGGCGCTACCTCTACCGGGAACTCGTTGCGTGGGTACTCTGCGTAGTCACGAGAATAATCTTGTTCGCTGGCACCCGGCAGGCTTGTCAGGCTCCATCCCGCTAGCCGATGTTGTACGGCCGTATTCAGAGTCATCCTCTGAATACAATGATGCCGAATATCCTGCGGCGCTGCCGGGTAGAGAGTGCCTTGCGGGGGATGTGGCTGTTGTGCTTTGCACCTCTGGGACGTCCGGGCTCAGGCAGCTTCGGGGGATTGTGAAAACACATGAGAATCTCATGGAAGAGGTGCGTAATCTGCACTCACTACTGGGTAGTACACCGCGGCATGTATTGTCCATGTTGCCCTGGTCTTACATCTACGGGTTACTCCATCACCTGTTACTGCCTGTTTATTCAGAGGGTTCGATTCATTACGTGAGGCGCTACACGCCCTCAGAGTTACCAGCACTGATTGCCCGGCACGACATCAACTTGTTTGTTGCAGTGCCGGCCATTTATCGTGTACTCGTACAGTTGACTGCCGTGACGCCATGCCCGTCGCTTGAATGGGCTGTGACGTCGGGCGCGCCGTTGGATGAGTCAACAGCCGCGATGATCACGACCCACCTTGGCTGGCCACTGGTAGAAATCTATGGTTCCACGGAAACAGGGGGCATCTGCGTCAATACCAACAAGAGTGACAACCCGTATTCGGTTGGAGTGCCCATGCCCGGGATTGAATTATCAATCGGTGAGGGCCAGACGGAGTCAGGTCGTGTAAAAGTGCGAGGCAAAACAGTCTCGGACAGGACGTTTACGGGGGGGATGGCTGAGGATCTACTTGATGCAGATGGCTGGTATGACACAGCCGATATGGGAGCCCTCGATGGCCTGGGAGAGCTACAGCTTCAAGGCAGAACCAGCAGAATCATCAAAGTATCTGGCAAGCGCATATCCCTGGATGACATTGAAGCCAGGCTACTCGTGCATGAGCATATCGTGGATGTCGCAGCCAGGCTCATCAGTGATCGGCTTCATGGTGAAGTAGCGGCGGTTGATGTTGTGCTGGCTGCCAGCGCCTGCCTGGAGGCGGGTGATATCAATACCTGGTGTCGCACCCACTTGCCGTCACACTACCGACCGCGATTGATTCGGGTTGTTGATAACATTCCGCGACTGCGATTGTCCAAGTCGGTTAATGGTTAGCCTGATAGCACCAGTTGAGTATCGGCAACGAGCTGCTCGTCTTCGTTGCCCACAGTCAAGACCTTACCCGATATTTTTGCCACCTTACCCAGTCTTTTGATCAGTGTGATATCGATACGCAGCACGTGGTCGGGTAGCACTGGGTTCAGAAATCGTGCTTTCTCGATTCTTGCAAGATAGAGGCTTTTGTTTTCCTGGCTGGGTAGCTTGGCCTCGTGGCTACTCAGCCCCATGCTGGCGAACACCACCGCAGTCGTTTGAGCGACGGTTTCGATAATCAACACTCCGGGCATAACAGGGTATGCCGGAAAATGCCCGTTAAATACGTGAGAGTGATTGCTGAGCGAACAATGCCCACTGCCTTGTTCGCCGGGTACAAGTACGTCCACAGCGTCGATGATCAAGGCGGGTGGGCGGTGCGGGATAAGACGCTGTATTTGATCGGCACTAACTAACATGGGTTGAATGCCTGTCGGTACGACTTATCTGTCAGGAAAGATGCTGGCACAGAATCGATTGCCAGCATCAACACCTGTTCAACCGCGCTCCTAGGAGCGCAGTGAATTATCATCGTCAGTGCCTATTTCCCCAAGCCGTTTTCACGAAGCGAATTCTCTACGCCGGAGCCGCCGTATTCCACCATCGTTTCCAGGGCAGATCCCTTGATAGGCTCGCCTGCCTTGATGCCGCAATTGACTTCTACGTCACCCACATCAACGCCCTTCGAGGCATAGGTAGTCAGACCGCCGGACACGGCCTTGCCAATCGTTCTCTTGTCGAACTTCTCGAATGCATTGGCTTTCATCAATGACTGATCAACGCTCTTGAGCGCACCGACCACCACTTTGTTCTTGCCCCCCAGTTTCAGATAGTGCTGCGTCAGCGAGAGTGCCTTGCCCTTAGCGCCCTTCTTGGCGGCAGTCTCCAGGTTGGATACCGCTTTCTTGATGAGCTGGGCATCTTCGCGGGTGTTGGCCAGGGCTTCCAGAGACGCCAGCAATCCTCCGAACATTCCGACGGATGCAGCGCCAGCGCTGCTCGTCTTCAGGAACTTGCGGCGCTTGTTATCGTGATTTTCAGTGTCAGACATTGGCTTTTCCTTGTTTGGACTAACGTCGTGGGTGTGCGGTCAGAAGTAGGTCAAACACTGAGGGTATCGGAATGCCTGAATTGCACCATCACCCATTTAAGGGATATTGCCTGCCTGGTTGATGAAATATTGTGCGTGGCTAGTGGTCACGTGGAAAACCCAGCATGTCCAGACAATCGCTGGCTATGCGCTTGCTGGCAACGTTGCCGTCGAATTCAGGGCTCCAGCGAAGGCCCAGTTGCTGGCAGTGGTTGCGCCATAAGGTATCGTGCAACGCTGACTTCACATCCTCTGCCACTGTGAGCTCCTGGTCTGCCAGCTGCTCCACACGTTGCATGAAGCCCAACAGGGTGGACAGTCTCCGGGAGCTTTGTTCTGGTCCCAGTTCGTTTAACGCGTCAATCAGTGCGTCCAGCCCTGCATTCCTGGCAATTCCCAGTTGGCTCGCCTGCAGTGCGTTTTCCGCTTGTTCCAGTTGGCCTGGCAGCGTCAGGCAGGGTGTGCCCGATTGCAGGCAGAGTTGCAGGCAGTTAATGCCCCCGTGAGAAATGACGATATCCGCAGACTCGATGGCAGATCGCAAGTTGGCGCGCAGTTGGTGTCGGATACTGTCTGGCAAATCCTGAGGCTTCCTGTTGGCGACAAGCACAACGTCAAGCGCTAGAGGTGCAAGTTGCTTCAGGCACTGAAACTGCCGATCGTCCCGAATCTCCGATCCGAAAAACACCAGCACTTTCGGATTGTTGTTGTCGATCCAATCCGCCTCTGGCAAGTCCGTCCATCCTGACCAGTGAATTGGACCTGCAAATACCGGGGCATGCGTTTTATTCTGATGTCGTGTTTCTGGCCAAAAACCATTGATGCACGGATAGTAATTTCGTTGGCCCAGTAACAGCTGCCGGTAGTCGTCTACCGGTAGAGGCAGGTGGCGAAACGCAGGCTGCAGCCTGTTTGTCAGTGCATCATGCGTGCGGGCAATGGCATCCAGTGCGTGCTGATCGCAAAGGTGTCTGGGAATGCCCGGGAAACCGGTGAACTCCGGGTGCAGGCAGGGATGCAGCACTGACACCATCGGAATACCCAGATGCCTGCACACCAAACCGATCGTGTGCCGGTGTGACTGGATTACCAGGTCTGGCGCAAAGCTGACGAGGGCATCGTGTTCCGCCTTCAGGGATTCAGATACGCCGTCTACGTCCTGTAACCAATCAGCGGGTTTAGTCATTTGACTGTCTTGCCAGGGCTCCGGTGCGGTAACGACCCGGTATCCCTGTGCCTCAACAAAGCGACGTTTGTCGGTCGTGGTGAGAAAAACAACGTTAAGTTCAGGATGTTTCAGCTCATCGGCAATCGCCAGGCATTCCGCAATATGCGAGTAGGGGTGCGATAGTGGTGCAAATAATACGTTTTTCATCAGCGTGTTGAAATCGTCTTTCAACAGAGTAGCAAATGATTAAAACGAGTGTTGAAGATACTTAGCGAAGTCCTTGTATCTGGTCATGCCCTCCGAAATTCTGCAATCGCAGAAGCCCTGAGCTGTTCGCGAAGATCCCGCTGCCAATCCTCAAACGCTTCGCAGGCGTCCAGATGAAAGCCCTCCATAAATTCTGCGGTGTAATCTGTGGCTGCTTGTGCCAGTCGGGATGTGGATACCCTTAACCGTTTTTAATCAGCCCACTGGTGTAGCGGAACCGGGGAGGCCATCATGCGGCACAATAGGCCCTCTGTGAAATTGAATAAGAGGAACCTCAGATCGTGAAAGACCCTCACGCATCCGACCAGCCCGGTGCCCTGCTATCAGCAGGTGGCGGTCTGATCTCAACCTCCTATGCGAGAGCGTTGATGCGTGCTGTAGCCGATCATGGTTACGATGCCAGAGCATTTGCGCTGCAGGAGGGAATCGATCTCGATACGTTGCAGACATCCCATGATATGCCGGCGGACCATTTTGGGCGGTTGTATCAGCGCGCTATGTGGCTTCTCAAGGATGAATCGCTGGGTATGGTCAGCGGTGGCAAGGTGGCTAGCGGTACGTTTCGCATGATGTGCTTGTGCGTGATTCACAGACCCACGCTAACCGCTATAGTCAAACGGGCTGCTGAGTTTTTTGATGTGTGTAACGGCGTGGCAATCAAGCCTCACATTGTGCAGTCCTCCAGAAGTGTGAGCATCGCCTTTGCCACGGTGCGCGGCGAAACACAGCGCACCATCGATGAAATACTGAGTGCCGAAAATCCGGTCAAGGTGCGCACCACACTGTATTTGTGGCACAGCCTGCTGAGCTGGTTCGCAGGACGTTCTCTACCACTGGTGCGTGTGGAATTCTCATTTCCGGAACCTGCAAGGGGAGCCTTGTGGTCCAACGTCTTTCGATGTCCGGTGGAATTCGAGTGCGCCGAGTCGTTGCTTCGGTTTGAGCCGGATGTGCTGGATCTACCCAACGTACAGACTGAACAGTCATTAACGGTGTTTCTCAAGTCGGCGCCCTACCGGCTCATCGTGCCATCACACGATGATCATCGCGTCAGTGATCGGGTGCTGGCCATGTTTGGTGATGATTACTCACAGCGCCTGCCGAGTGCTGAGCAAGTAAGCCGGCAACTGGGTATGTCGGTGAGTACGTTGCGCCGCCACTTGCTCGAAGAAGGTTCGTCTTACCAGCAGCTAAAAGATGAATGTCGGCGGGCAGCAGCGATGCAATATCTGGCTTCGCCTGATCTGACGTTTGCTGAAGTGGCAGGCCTTTTGGGCTTCGACGAGCCCAGCGCCTTCTATCGTGCCTTCAAGCGCTGGATGGGCGTTACACCCACTCAATACCGCGAGAGCCTGTGATCTGTCGGGTGAGACTTTCCAGACAGCCATGATCTGCGCTGTGTCGCTCTTGCCCAAACTCTTGTCGAACTATTCCACTAAACGCCGAGAACTTCGGAACGATTTGGTGACCTGCCTGAAAACCCCGGGGCTGATGCTTCATGGTGAGTTGGCTGAAATGTGCGGTTAACCGTGTGGTTCAGGCAACTTACCTGCGCCAGCACTGATAGTCGTCTAAGATCGGCGGTTCTCCACGACTGATTTTCGATTGCCCGTTCACATGCCTACCAACGCTTCAACGCCCCCTTCCTGGAGAACTCGTCTTGGCGACTGGATTGCGCAGTCAACCGTCGAGAAAATCCTGATCGCACTGATCTTGATCAACGCATTGATACTGGGCCTGGAGACATTCCCCAGTTTGATGGAGAGCCACGGAACTCTGCTCAAGGCCATTGATGCTGCAATACTGGCTATCTTTGTGGTTGAGCTGGCGTTGCGAATGATCGCTCACGGTTTCCGGTTCTTTCGTGATCCCTGGAGTCTTTTTGATTTTGCGGTGGTGGCCATTGCTCTGATACCTGCGAGCGGCCCGTTGGCCGTCTTGAGAACGTTGCGCGTGCTGCGGGTATTACGAATACTCACGCTGATGCCGTCCATGCGCAAGGTGGTTACCGGGTTGATCAGTGCGCTGCCCGGATTGAGCTCTGTCATTATGCTGATGGGGCTGATTTTCTACGTGTCGGCAGTCGTTGCTACCGGCTTGTTTGGCGAGCAGTTTCCGCAATGGTTTGGCAATCTGGGTGAGACGGGATACACCTTGTTTCAGGTCATGACGCTGGAGAGCTGGTCGATGGGTATCGCAAGACCCGTGCTTGAGGCCTACCCGTTCGCGTGGATCTTTTTCGTTATCTTCATTCTGGTCACCACGTTTACGATGCTGAATCTGTTCATCGCCGTTATCGTCAACGCGAATCAGGCGGAACACGATATCGAGAGTGCAAACTTTGTGGAGAAACAGCATGCTGAAACGCGCGCTGAAATCCGGTCTCTGGCCGCTGAGGTTGCCTCGTTGAAAGTGCTGCTCGAGGACAAGGCACGCTAGACACCTGCAGCCTGGAAGCGATAAGGGTAGTTGTCAAAGATTGTACCGCATAAATAACTCATTGTAATTGCTAGAATAATATATGACGCGTAAATTTCTGAACGAATTTGTTAGTAAAATAGCCTGTTTTCGTCATTGAGTTAGCGTTGCCCTCAGCCGACACTAGCTAACATCTAACACCCGTGGGTACCTTTCGCTATGCCAGCTTACAATCCACCATTACAGGACATGCGTTTCGCCCTGCGTGAAGTGCTGAAATTCGACGAGCATTACGCAACGCTCAAGGGCGCTGAAGACGCGACGCCAGACACCGTGGATGCCATCCTCGAAGAAGGCGCGAAATTCGCCCGTGACGTACTCAGCCCCTTGAACAGTGTGGGTGATGCTGAAGGCTGCACCTGGAAAGACGGCGTCGTCACTACGCCTGCCGGTTTTAGAGAGGCGTATCAGCACTACGTCGAAGGTGGCTGGCCGTCCATGACGCAGAAAGTTGAGCTCGGCGGGCAAGGCCTGCCGCAGTCGCTTGGCACGGTGTTATCCGAGATGAACGGTACCGCCAACTGGTCATGGGCCATGTACCCGGGGCTGTCACACGGCGCCATGAACACGCTGGAAGCTCATGGCACCGAGCAGCAGCAGCAGGCGTACCTGACCAAGCTGGTATCCGGTGAATGGACAGGCACGATGTGCCTGACAGAGTCGCACTGTGGTACTGATCTTGGCTTGTTGAAGACACGCGCTGAGCCCAATGAAGACGGTAGTTTTGCGATCACGGGCCAGAAAATTTTCATCTCGGCGGGTGAGCACGACATGGCCGATAACATCGTGCACATCGTGCTGGCCAGACTGCCCGATGCACCCAAGGGAACCCGCGGCATTTCCCTGTTCATTGTGCCCAAGTTCACCCTGGATGAGGCCGGTAATGCCGGTACGCGAAATGCCGTGAATTGCGGTTCCATCGAGCACAAGATGGGTATTCACGGCAACGCAACTGCTGTGCTGAATTTTGACGGTGCAACCGGATTCCTGATCGGCCCGCCGAATCGCGGCCTGAACTGCATGTTCACATTCATGAACACCGCCCGCATCGGTACAGCGGTGCAAGGGCTAGCACATGCGGAACTGGCTTTCCAGGGGTCTCTGGCGTATGCGCGTGATCGACTGCAAATGCGTTCATTGTCCGGTGCTGCAGCACCGGATAAGCCCGCTGATCCCATCATCGTACACCCGGATGTGCGCCGCATGCTGCTGACACAAAAAGCGCTCGCCGAAGGGGGTCGAATGTTTCTCTATCGCTGCGGCCAGCTGGTAGACGTCGCCGCTGATGGGCCCACTGATGAGATTCGTGCCGCTGCCGAGCAGGAGCTTGCGTTACTTACACCCATTGCCAAGGCATTCCTGACTGAAACCGGATTTGAAGCTGCCAACCTGGGGTTACAGATATTTGGCGGCCATGGCTATATCAAGGAATGGGGTATGGAGCAGAACGTGCGTGATGCGCGAATTGCGATGATCTACGAAGGCACCACCGGGGTTCAGGCGATTGATCTGCTGGGCCGCAAGGTGCTGGGTTCTCAGGGTGCTTTGTTGAAATCGTATACGCGTCAGATACATCAGTTCTGCAAGGCCCATTCAGATGAGCCGCGGTTAAGCCGCTATCTGCGACCACTGAACAAACTGAATCAGGAGTGGGGCGATCTAACTCGACGCATCGGCATGGCTGCCATGCAGGACAAGGAAGAAGCGGGCGCAGCCTCGGTAGACTACCTCATGTATTCAGGCTACGTTGTCATGGCCTATTTCTGGGCACAGGCAGCAGTGGCCGCCGACAGGCAGCTTGAAGCCGGGGAAGGCGATGCGGTATTTTTGCGTGCCAAGCTGTTTACGGCGCGGTTCTACATGGAGCGTGTACTACCGCGAACACAGACATTGGCCACAACGATGTTATCCGGGGCTGATAACCTGATGGACCTGGACGAAGCGCATTTTGCGCTTTGACGTTTTCCAGGCGGTATTCTATTACGAGCCTGGGAAATTGGCCACGCAGGCTCTCAACCCGGATTTATCATGAAGCGAGCCGCTTCTTGACAGGCCCGGATTTACACTCACAGTTACAACTTTCAGGAGCTATTGCTCATGCTTTTCTCAGGTAGCGCTTTCAAGCTGACTCGCGACGAGGACATCCTCGAGTTGTGCTTCGACAGTGAGAACGAAAAGGTCAACGTGTTCAACCGCAGTGCACTGAAAGAGTTCGGTGAGGTACTGGCCGTTGTTGAAGGTGAATCCGATGTTGCTGGGCTTGTGTTGACCAGTGGCAAGTCAGTGTTCGTGGCCGGTGCCGATATCACCGAATTTCTGAGCTACTTTGCCTCACCCGATGAAGTGCTGGGCACGATGCTCAATGAAGTGAATGCCATGTTCAACCGGCTGGAAGACTTGCCTTTCACGACCGTCGCTGCCATTAACGGTGATGCGCAGGGAGGCGGTTTTGAAGTTTGTCTGGCGTGTGATTTTCGCGTAGCAGCTCCGGGTGCCAGAGTAGGATTGCCGGAAGTGAAACTGGGCATCATGCCCGGTTGGGGTGGGTCGGTCAGACTGCCACGGTTGATCGGCGTTGATAACGCCGTGGAATGGATGTGTACAGGCAGCAGCAAGAAGGCTGCTGTTGCCTTGAAGGACGGGGCTATTGATGCGGTTGTGCATGACGGCAATCTACGTGATGCTGCCGTCACCATCATTCGGCAGGTTCAGGACGCTAAGCTGGATGTCAAAAAACGCAGAGCGCTGAAAACTTCGCCTTTGCTGCTGTCTGATATGGAGCGCACCATGGCCATAGAATCTGCCAAAGGTGTAGTCGGTGCAAAGGCAGGGCCGCATTACCCCTCACCCATGACCATCATCAACACCATTGCAAAACAGGCTACCAAATCTCGAGATGAGGCGTTGCCGATAGAGAGTGCCAGCTTCGTCAAGCTGGCGAAAACGGATGTTGCTGAGAGTCTTGTGGGTATATTCCTCAATGATCAATCGTTGAAACGACTGGCCAGACAGCAAAGCAAGAAGGCATTGCCCGTGAAACAGTCCGCGGTGCTCGGTGCCGGCATCATGGGCGGTGGCGTGGCGTATCAGTCTGCCTCCAACGGTGTACCTATCATCATGAAGGATATCCGGCAGGAAGCGCTGACTGCAGGTCTGGATGAAGCGGGTAAGTTACTGAAAAAGCAGATCATGCGAGGCCGATTGAAACCCGAAGGCATGGGCGGGGTGTTGAATGCCATCCGACCCGCCTTGAGCTATGGGGAATTCGGTGAAGTGGATCTGGTCGTGGAAGCGGTTGTGGAAAACCCGAAAGTGAAAATGTCCGTGCTGGCGGAAGTGGAATCGCAAGTCAGTGAGGACACCATCATTACGACCAACACGTCCACCATATCGGTAGATCTGTTATCCAGTGCGCTGAAGCGTCCGGAGAATTTCTGCGGTATGCATTTTTTCAACCCGGTGCATTTGATGCCACTGGTGGAAATCATTCGGGCAAAAACTTCATCGGAAGAGGCGATTGCCACCACCGTTGCCTATGCACAGTCAATGAAGAAAACTCCTATCGTTGTCAACGATTGTCCGGGCTTTCTGGTAAATCGCATTCTGTTTGCCTATTTCGGTGGTTTTAACAAGCTCATTGCAGAAGGTGCTGACTTCCAGGCTGTGGACAAGGCGCTGGAGCGATTTGGCTGGCCCATGGGGCCTGCGTATCTGCTGGATGTTGTCGGTATGGATACGGGCAAGCACGCAGCCGGTGTCATGGCAGAGGGCTTTCCGGATCGCATGGCCAGTGAGGGCAACACCATCATCGATGCGTTGTATGAGGCAGATCGACTGGGTCAGAAAAACGGTAAGGGTTTCTATCGCTACGAAATGGATCGCAAAGGCAAGCCCCAGAAGTTGCCCGACGCCGACGTCGCCGCTGTCATACAAAGCGTGCAGGCAAAACCGGTAGAGCTCAGTGCCGAGGACATGGTGGATCGCCTGATGATACCCATGTGTATCGAGTCAGCCAGATGCCTGGAAGACAACATTGTGGGCACCGCCTCCGAAGTGGATATGGGTCTGGTCTACGGGGTTGGTTTTCCGCCTTTCCGAGGCGGTGCGCTGCACCACGTTGACAAGATGGGGTTAGCGGAGTTCTGTGCCCGCGCCGATGAGTTTGCACACCTGGGGCCTTTGTATCACCCCACGGAAAAAATGAGAGAGATGGCGAAAAGTGGTGGAACGTTCCACGCTAAAAGCCAGGACACTTCAGGAGCGGCAGCATGAGTTATCAGGCGCGAGATGTAGTCATCGTTGACGGTGTTCGCTCTCCGATGGCGCGTTCCAAGGGCGGTGGCTTTACCCACGTCAGGGCCGAGAATCTGTCAGCAGAACTGGTGAATGCCCTGTTCGTCAGAAACCCGGAAGTCGACCGCGGTGATGTTGAAGACATTGTGTGGGGATGCGTCAACCAGACTCTGGAGCAGGGTTTCAATGTGGCTCGCAGCGTGGGTTTGCTGGCAGGGTTGCCCAAGCAGGTGGCTGCGCAAACGGTCAGTCGTCTATGCGGCTCATCCATGAGCGCCTTGCACATCGCGGCACAAGGGATCATGACCGACTATGGCGATGTGTTTGTGGTGGGTGGTGTTGAGCACATGCAGCATGTGCCCATGCTGCACGGTATTGATATCAACCCCTCTGTCAGCAAGTACGCCGCCAAGGCATCAATGATGATGGGGGTGACTGCTGAGATGCTGAGCCAGATGCACGGCATCAGCCGCGAGGAACAGGATCGTTTTGCCTTGCGATCACACCAGCGTGCGCAGGCTGCGTCAGTCGAAGGCCGCTTCGATAATGAGATTGTTCCCATTGCCGGACATGACGACAACGGTGCGTTAACGATGATTGAGAAGGATGAGGTTATCCGGGCAGATGCATCACTGGATGCACTGGCGTCATTGAAGCCTGCCTTTGTACCTAAGACCGGTACTGTAACGGCTGGAAGCTCATCGGCCATTGCCGATGGTGCGTCTGCCATGCTCGTCATGTCGGGTGCCAAGGCCATGAGCCTTGGGCTGAGCCCGATTGCCCGCATTCGCAGCATGGCGGTGAGTGGCTGTGATCCTGCCATCATGGGGTATGGTCCGGTACCGGCATCAAAAAAGGCATTGAAGCGGGCGGGCATGACTATTGACGACATCGATTACGTCGAGCTCAACGAGGCGTTCGCCGCTCAGTCGTTACCGGTGATGAAAGATCTCGGTCTGCTCGATGACATGGATCGCAAGGTGAATCTGAACGGTGGCGCTATTGCACTGGGACATCCTTTGGGTTGCTCCGGTACCCGGATTTCCACCACCTTGCTGAATGTCATGCAGCAGAACGACGGGGAGCTGGGGCTGGCCACCATGTGTATTGGCATGGGGCAGGGCATTGCGACGGTGTTTGAACGGCTGAAGTAGGCTCATCAAGATGGCCTGATGTCTGGAACGCATGTCCAGCATCAGGCCATCACGTAATCAGCTCTAGATCCTGGCAACAGAGTTGTTGTCGATGATTGCGTGTAA
>CALLPU010000237.1 GCA_938016235.1 uncultured Granulosicoccus sp.
CGATAACGCCAGATGGGCCCCGGCAGATTGCCCGAAAACCACAGGCTTGGTAGAGCTGCCAAATGCATCTGCGTTAGTGCGTACCCATTGCAGGGCTGCTTCGGCATCGTCGGTGATTTGCTCGATGGTCGCCCCGTGGCAGGCAGGGCTGCCGTCCGAATCACCCAGCAGCCGATAGAAGGGCGCATACACCACAAAGCCTCTGTCGGTGTAATGCGGCACGGTCAACTCCAGCCCGAAAAAACCAAACCCTCTGGAGCTCCAGCTGCCACCGTGCAACGCCAGCACCGACCCAAGCCCTTCGCTGCCAGGCTTCGGTGAGTACACCCGCATTTCAAGATTGCAGGTACCACCGGCTGTTTCTACGCGACGATACACATGGCGCTGCAGATAGGGCTGATGGACGCCATCCAGTGATTTGGCACCCAGATCAAGCTGCGCACCCGGTGACAATGTCCATACCGGTTCGGTGACTCCCTGCCCCTCTCCAAGCCGTGTTGAATCGGTTAACAAGTTGCAGTGATCGGTGAGCTCTGTGGGTTCGAAATTCAGTGGAACCAGGCACCCGGCATCTGCAAAGTAAACCTGGCTGGCATCATCGTTCGGACTGATACTGACGCAGGCATTTTCGGCAACCGTATAGACAGGCTCTATTGGCATATCGGCCAGCAAGGGTTCGAATAACGCACAGGCCAGAGCGTTTTGAAAAACGTCTTCGATATCGGCCTGCGCCAGTACTGTGCCGGGGTAGTTCAGACACAGGTATAACAATACAAGGCCGGACACTCGCCGCACAAGCTTCGCTGCGGAGCGCAGCACCCTTAAGACGTGGCTCATCGGACTATGTCAGCACTCAGAATAGTGACTTTGATTTGCTGAGCCTGTCGTGCGGTCAGTTGTCTGCCAGTATCCACCACACGACTTTGCCCGGCAGGAATCGTTTGCTGGATTGTCTGCACACGAGTTGGCGTTCCCGGCGCACTCTGCAAACCCAGTTGAACGTTGTTCACACTTCTTGAGGTTTGGTTTATCAGCTGAACAGCGAACGTACCCTGGGGTGTCAGCCCTTGTCTTACCAGCAGTCTCGTCTCTTTGCTGGCAGGCGGCTCCAGGCGCATCAAGGCCGCACGGGCTTTAGACGCATCATCACCCCTGGCTTGCGCCGCCATCGCGTAATAACGTTTGGCCACCTGCGGTTTACCGCTTCTTTCAGCAAACTGGCCCAGTCTGAGTTGGGCTGCTGTGGTGGGTAACAGCTTTACGCTACGGGCGTAGTCAGCCTGCGCCGCTCGCGCATTGCGTTGCTGCTCAAAAATCTTGCCGCGCTGCAGGTAGTAATAGTAGAACTGATCGTTCAAGGCAATGGCCTTGTCAAACGAACGTTTGGCCGTGGCGAGGTTTTGCTGTGCCATCGCAATATCACCGGCTAACGAATGAAAATGCGCTTCTCGAGGTTCCTGCCGAATGGCATCGCGCAAAAAAGCCATGGCCTGCTGTGTATTTTTCTTTTTAAACGCTTGTTGCGCCCGCTCAAACGCCTCATACGCTTTCTGTGTCTTGAACAGCCGCGCCATGGCGCGCCGATAGGTGTCTTCACCCATTCGCCCGCCAGAGGCCAGGGATTGGGCTGTCTTCATGTTTTCAGCAACGCGTTTTTCCGACGGCGGATGACTGGCGAACAGGCGTGACAGAGCATCGCTGCGCTGCCCCTTCGACAATTCCACAAACGTGCGTTGCAGGCCAACCGCGCCCTGCGGATCAAAGCCTGCCTTGGCCATGTAGTTCATGCCAAAGCGATCGGCTTCGAGCTCCGCACCCTGCCCGTATTGGCTGTTGATGATCTGCGCACCAACGCTCGACAGCAGCTGAGCTTGCTGGCCATACCCTTCGCGAGCCCCGAGTATGGAAGCGGTCAGCACGCCCAGCTGCAACCCCATGCCGCGCGTTTGCCCTTTGGCGCCGTGTTTGGCCGCCGCGTGTACGATCTCGTGACCCAGAACAGCCGCCAGCTCAGACTCGTTTTTCAGCCGCACCAGCAGCCCGCGATTGATGCTGATCTTGCCACCCGGCAACGCCCAGGCGTTGGGCGTTGAGTCGTTGATGACGTTGAACTCGTAGGGAAGTTTTCGATCGCTCTGTGCCGCCAGGCGCATACCGATCTTGCGCACGTATTTTTCCACTTCCGGGTCGGCTACATAGTCTCCGCCCTGAGCCTGCCGCAACGGCAGGTATTGCTGAGCGCCGATCTGCAGTTCCCAGTCTTCAGAGACCAGCAAAAAGTCTTTCTTACCGGTAACGGGATTTTGTACGCAGCTTCCCAGGAGCAAAACCACGACAAAACTCACCGTCGACACCGTTAATCTGCCAAGCAATTTCATGCTCTGTTTCCTGTTGTCAGTTGGACCGATTTCTTCACATACTACGCATGTTGATGGCCGCCAACACCATGCGCATGGCCGTGAGCCACTTCACTGGCGGTTGCTTCGCGCACGTCCACCACCTGCACATCGAAGGTGAGATCGACGCCTGCCAGCGGGTGATTCATATCCACATCCAGGTTGAATTTTCCCACTTTTATGACCGTGGCAGGGCTCGGGCCATGCTCACCGCGCAACGTGATAATTTGACCGGGACGGAACGTCTGTTGCTTGCCACCGTCTATCTTCTTGCGGGCAAGTCGTTGCACCCGGTCAGGATAGTGACGGCCGTAGGCTCTACCGTGAGGAATCGTTATTGAGAAATCATCACCTGCAACCTTCCCGACAAAGGCCTCTTGTAACGCGAGCAGTACCCCCCTTTCACCGTGCAGACACAGCACGGGGTTGCCTGCTTTCGACGATTCGATCTTGTTGGCCGATGCATCGTACAAGTCATAATGAAAAGCCATCACCATACCCGGGCCTGCGACCCTGGCGACCGAGTCATCAGAAACGGGGGCTTGATCTGACATGTGTAATCTCCTGAACTGGATTGTGCGCGCGGCAATGAGGCCAATATGATACCTACTGAACACCTGACGCGGGCCCGTCGCAGCGCGCTTCGGTTGCCCACCGCAGCCCTGCTATTGCTCACGGCCCTGCTGGCCGGCTGCACCAACAGCAAATTGATCATTGGCCCGCTGTATAACCAGCTGGACAATCAGATTCGCTCTGAATTCAACAAGCTGGGTAATTTCAACGACACGCAGAAGGATGCCTTTGAACAGGCTGTCGGCACCTATCATGTCTGGCACCGCCAGTCGGAAATGCCCCAGTACGCGGCGCTGATCAGCGAAATAGCCAGCTCCATAGCCCAGTCCGGCTCAACCTCGCAGCAGGATGTAGAGCGGTGGGCCATGACGGCTGAGCACCACTCGCGCCTGGCCAGAATCTGTCATCCGGCGAATTTCCTGTTTGATGTCATGCAGACACTCACCGACGAACAGATTGATTTCATCGAACGACGCTTCAAGAGTGAGCGGAAAAAAAACCGCGAACGATATGAATCGCGTACGCCAAAGGAGCGCATTGAGCGCCGCCTCAAGAACATGGAAAAATGGGCGGGACGCATCGGGCTGGATTTCACGGCAAGCCAGCGCGCGGCACTCAGAACCAGCCTGACACGTCAGGTGAGCCTGAGAAAAGAGTACTACCAGCTCTCTGATCAATGGAACAGGGAATTGTTCAATCTGGCCAGAGCTCAGCACGTGCCTGACTACAGCGACAGGCTGACTGCGCACATGACCAAACTCTGGTCATTGCTGGAGACAGCCCACCCAGAGCAATGGCAGGAAAACCGGGAGCTGTGGCAAACCACAGCGTTCAATTTCGTCACCAGCATGACGCCTGAACAACGCAGCAGCACGAGTCGCTGGTTATCAAAACTGGGCAACACGGTTGATGCGATATCCCGGGACAAGCCTTCATTCGAGGTGGGTAACGATCCATCCGTGGGTTGTCTGGTGGACAGCACCAGCTGAGCCAGCGACAGGCTGCGGAAGCTCACTTCACAGCCGTTGGGTTCATCGCCAGGGTAGCGATAGCGACTCGCACCCTTGCTCGGTGTCCTGAGATGCCAGCCAGTGCCGATGAGCTACGAACGCACGCTGTATATCAGCCACGCCATGTAAAGTGCGCAGTCTTGAAAAAAGATCGTTAGCCTGACTGTAACTTCTCTTCAAATACGCTAACCACTGCTTTGTCCGGTTTCCCACGTGCCTGGCGCTTTGGCAGTCTGAGCGCAGGAATTGCGCTTCCACATGGTGCGACATCGTCAGCCAGTCGACAGGCTCAACCTGTTCACCGGCAGCAGCAGCCACGATGCGCCTGGCCAGATCGGGAGCGGCAAGCGCGCCTCTGCCCAGCATCAGGTGCGTACATCCGCTACTCAGGCGAGCTTCGACACTGTCTTCTACCGTCCAGATTTCGCCATTGATATACGTGGTGCGATCACCGTCCTGCATCACCGCCTGCACAGCAGACCACCAGGCCGGCGGTTTGTATCCATCAAATTTGGTGCGTGCGTGAATAGCCAGCTCTGTCGCACCTGCACGCCGTATGTGGTCGACGATTTCAGGCAGTAAATCGCTGTTGTCATAACCAAGCCGTATCTTGGCGGTTACCGGAATTTGCGGTGGAACCGCATCCCTCACAGCGCTGACGATGTCGCCCACATGAGCAGGATCACGCAGCAGTATCGATCCGCCCAGACTGTTGTTTACGGTTTTGGCCGGGCACCCGAAATTGAGGTCAATGCCGGGGGCTCCCAGTTCGGCGGCTCGCACGGCATTGATTGCCAGCACGGCAGGATCACTGCCCAGCAGCTGTGTATAAACTGGCACTCCATGCTCGGTGACACCGCCGGTTTCCAATTCCGGACACAAGCGTAAAAACACCTTCTCCGGAAGCAGCACAGAGGTCACCCGGACAAACTCGGTAACGCATCGGGTATAGCCACCCATCCCTGTCAGCAGCCGACGCATTGGCGCATCAATGACACCCTCCATGGGAGCGAGCACGATGTTACCTCGTGGCAAATTCAGTGGGGTGTTAGCGACGTGCGGCTGAGACTGCATGAGTGAATCGGTCAGGAACGAAAGACAACGACAGGTCCCAGTGTAGTGGAACCGTGACAGCAATCTTTCAACGCATGACGAAGTCGTGATCTGTGACTCGCTGCGGCTGGTGTTAAGGGCGGCACGCGCTTACACTTGCGCGCATGGTAGAGATAGGCGTCGAATCCGGGCTCACAGTCATCGAGAGTAACCGCGAACACATCGTGCTGGATGGCAAACAGCTGGGGCAGGTTACGCTGCCAGCGGCCGAAGCACCGTCCGCCACTGCGGGTGATGTGTTGTCAGTATTTCTCTACACCGACCCGCAGGGAAAGCCGGTTGCCACCTTGTCAAAACCTCTGGTACAGCGAGGTCAGTGTGCATCGCTAAAGATTGTCGATATCACCAACGCCGGCGCGTTTCTGGATTGGGGGCTGGACAAGAACCTGTTGCTGCCGTTTGCAGAACAACGCAGGCCCGTTGAGATCGGTCGCCATGAAACCGTGCTGGTCTATCTGGACAATAGCGGACGGCTGGCCGCCAGCAGCCGCCTGGATCATCACCTGCCTGAAACCGATGATCACTTTCGACCGTGGCAGCAGGTGTCACTGCTGATCTATCAACGCACAGATCTCGGCCTGAAAGCCGTAGTTGATAATCGCGCTGTTGGACTGTTGTACAAGGATGAACTGTTTCAATCACTGCGTGTGGGTGAAACTCACACCGGCTACATAAAAAGACTGCGTTTCGATGGTCGAATCGATCTGGCCATGCAGCCACCCGCTGAGCAACTCAAACCCATTCTCAGCGAGCAGATTCTTCAATATCTGCGCGACAACGATGGTGCCTGCGAGCTAAGCGACAAGAGCTCGCCAGAAGCAATTCAATCAGTGTTTAAAGTCAGCAAGAAAAACTTCAAGAAAGCGATCAGCGCCTTGTACAAGGAACGAAAAATAGTGATCCATGCCGATCACATAGCCTTGGCAGACCCCGCACAGCCCAACGGATGAGCATCCAATGGTTTCCCGGGCACATGCACAAGGCCCGCAAGGAAATGGCCAAGGTGCTACCCGAGATCGATGTGATTCTCGAGATTCTGGACGCCCGTATTCCGTGGAGTAGCGAGAATCCGATGTTATCGGATATAGCCCGTGACAAACCTGTATTGCGATTACTGACCAAGTCGGATCTGGCCGATCCCGACATGACTGCCCAGTGGCTGGCATTCTTTTCTAACGATGAAAAACGGGACGCGCTGGCCATCTCTACGGCTCAGCCCAGCGGTTACAAGGCTATTCCGATGCGACTCAAATCGCTGGTCAGTAGCGGCACATCGCCTCGCATGAAAGCGCGGGTAGCCATGGTAGTGGGTATTCCCAATGTGGGTAAATCCACGCTGATCAATAAACTCACCGGACGAGTCATGGCCAAGACCGGTAACGAGCCGGCCATTACCAAACGCCAGCAGCTGATCAAACTCAACGAGCACTGGAACCTGCGGGACACACCCGGGGTTCTCTGGCCAAAGGTGCAAAACCCGGCCAGTGGATTTCGGCTTGCTGCCACCGGAGCGGTGCGAGACACGGCCATGGACAGTGCAGAGGTTGCCACTCATCTCCTGGATTACTTGTGTACCCATTACGCTGGCGCGTTGCAGCGGCGCTACGGAGCTGATTTACCGTTACACGACAGCGTCCAGACGCTCGATGCCATTGGGCACAGGCGTGGTTGCCTGGGCGCGGGCGCACTGGTGGACTTCGACCGGGCCGGACGCCTGATCCTTCAAGAATTCCGGCAAGGTCTGGTGGGTGAAATCAGCCTCGAAACGCCTGCCATGCGTGAGCAGGAAACACGCGAAACCGAGCAGCGGCTGGCCCGAATCGCTGAGAAAAGAGAACAGCGCAAAACTCAGAAAACCGAGCAGCGTGCCGCGCAACGCTCACGCCGTAATGCCGGAAAAAGGCGAGGCAGCTAGCTGGCGGTTCATGATCGGCCCAGGCCATGCTTCCGTGTCGTTCGTGTCGGCCACCCTCCCCGCGTCGAACGTTAGGTAATTCACAGAACCCGCCTACTTCCCGGAATTGCATCGATTCATCGTGCAGTAGTGCTCGAAAAAGCTCCTCCCTCGCCGCTAGTCTGGACTTAACACCTGCTCCATTAGGTTTTCGTCAGGTTGAACGGCCACCAGGGCCGCTATACGGGAGGTATCTGTGTATAACGGGAAAAACATCGTCACACGCGCCTTGGCGGTCACGTTCGCAGTAATGCTCAGCGGATGCGCGCTGATGGCCCCGCCCCAAGCCAACCCGGATACGCAGCAGCAGGCGCTACAGCGTTGGTCGCACTGCATCGAACGGTTTGCCAATCGATTGGGCGGTACGTCGGGTATCTCCTACCGGGATGTGAATGCGTTCTGCGATGGCCATCGCCGGGACGTGGTTGCCACCTTTCCAGAGCATCTGGAGAACCAAGTGCTCACGCTCTTGTCTCAACGGGCCAGTGTGATGACATCCTCCCGGTTTGTGAAAACAGAGGGTTTTGAAGCGTGGGCCGATCCGCAAGGTAGACACCTTGACACCTTCAAGACACGCCTGAAAGAGGCGCGCCAAGGCGATCTATGACATAGTGCCGGGGTTTTTTACACGATAACCCACTTCAACGGCAGGACTCGATCGACCCATGAAAAGAACTTTAGTGATCAGTGCCACGTCATTGGTACTTTCCGGCTTACTAACCACTACGGCGCTGGCTCAGGACACGGAGCTTGCCACTGACGACGACAAAGTCAGCTACGGGCTGGGCATGATGATTGGCGAGCGCGTGCTCAAGCAATACGGTGAGCTAAACTACGACCTCCTGATGCAAGGCATGAAAGCCCAGCAGGCAGGAGAGGAAACACTGCTGAGCATGGAAGAGGCGCAAGCTGCACTTCAGGTGCAGCAGCAGAAAGTGGCCGAAATGGCCGCCGCCGAAGCTCAAGCGAAAGGCGCTACTTTTCTGGCAGACAACCAGGCTCGGGAAGGTGTCAGCGTAACCGATAGCGGCCTGCAGTACGAAGTGCTCACGGAGGCAGACGGACCGAAGCCCACGGTCGACGACACCGTGAGTGTGCACTACGTGGGCACACTGATGGACGGCACGGAATTCGACAGCTCCATCGCGCGTGGCGAGCCCGCATCGTTTCCGTTGAAAGGCGTTATCCCCGGTTGGACGGAAGGCCTGCAGCTGATGAACGTCGGTAGCAAGTACCGCTTTGTCATCCCATCCGACCTCGCTTATGGCGAACGCGGTGCCGGACAGGCAATCGGACCCGGCGAGACACTGATTTTCGAAGTTGAACTGCTTGAAATAAAGTCGTAGTCACACCGCGGCAAACGGATGCTGGCCACTCATGCTGCACACGGCGCATGAGTGGTCCTTCCACCTCGCCTTCCTGCTGCTCACCTACTGAGCCATCATCAGCGCTCGTGACCAGTTACTGAGCGTTGCTCGGTCTGCCAGTGGTCTGGCTCCCAGACCGGCGCCTCGTCAGGCGATAAATGGGTTCCCCGGATCAGATCAGCCGCGCGTTCTGCCACCATCATGCTCGGGGCATTGAGATTGCCGTTGGTAATGACGGGAAAGATCGAGGAATCCACGACACGCAAGCCTTCGCACTGGCGCACCTGACACTGCTCATCCAGTACTGCCATGACATCATCAGCACAGCCCATTTTCACGCTGCATGACGGATGATAGGCGCTTTCCACGTTGGCCTTCACCCATTCATCGATGGCCTCGTCGGTATCGATGTGCATGCCGGGCTGAATTTCATCACCTCTGAATGGCGCAAGAGATTCCTGCTGAAGAATTTCACGCGTAAGTCGTATGCAATCACGCCAGTCCTGCCGATCCTGATCGTGCTGTAGATAATTGAACTGGATACGAGGCGCTTCGAACGGATTACCCGACCGGATGGCCACATGACCACGGCTTTGCGGCTTGTTCGGACCAACATGCACCTGAAAGCCATCACCGGCAAAGGCAGCCCGACCGTCGTAGCGCATGGCACCGGGCAGAAAATGATACTGCACGTTTGGCCACTTCAGGCCAGCACGGGAACGGATAAACCCACACGACTCGAAATGATTGGTGGCCCCCAGACCCTGTCGCGTTAACACCCACCTTGCACCAATCAGGCCCTTGCGCCACCACGACAACTCTCGATTCAGTGACACTTTCTGCGTGCACTGATACTGAAAATACACTTCCAGATGATCCTGCAAATTGGCGCCCACACCGGGAGCATCCACACGAACTGGAACATCAGCAGCTTTCAGTACATCGGCAGGACCAATGCCAGAACGTTGCAAAATGGCGGGTGAGCCGATAGAGCCTGCCGAGAGAATCACTTCAGAACGGCAAAACAGCTTCAGCTGCCGACCCGCGGTGCGGTAACGCACACCTATGGCCCGGGTGCCGTCCATGATCACCTGGTCGATATGCACCCGAGAAATAACTTTCAGATTTGGCCTTGAACGGGCGGGATCCAGGTAGCTGCGTGAGGAAGAGGCACGCACACCTCCCTCTACCGACATGTGCTTTTGACCAAAACCCTCTTGCTGAAAACCATTGTAGTCGGCAGTAAACGGGTAACCCGCATCCTGGCCTGAGTCGACAAAAGCCTGATAGAGAGGGTTCAAACGCATATCATTGCCTGCGTTCACACCCACTGGGCCATCACCACCACGATAGCGATTCTCACCGTGATGCCATGACTCCATGCGCCGGTAATACGGCAGACAGTTGGCGTAATTCCAGCCAGCGGCACCCGCCTCCTCCCACTGATCAATATCGCAAGCGTGTCCCCTTACGAAAGCCATGCCGTTAATTGACGACGATCCACCGATCACTTTACCTCTCGGGCAATCCAGCTTTCTGCCATCCAGCCCTGCTTCGGGTTCGGATTCGAAACCCCAGTTGAATCGGGGCATGTTCATGGGAATGGATAACGCCGTAGGCATTCTGATAAACAGGCTTTGATCCGATCCGCCAGCTTCCAGCAGAGCCACTGACACATCAGGATCTTCTGTCAACCTTGCGGCCAGCACACAACCTGCTGAGCCGGCACCAACAATAATGTAATCGAATTCATTCATCGCTTAATTGCTGCCGTGGTTCATGGGTGGAGTGACTGGCTTGACGGTGACCCGTGAGCCTGCTTCTACATCGTTCAGATCGAGATGGTTGCGCATGAATCGTTCCGCCGCGTTCTGGTATGGCTGATGATCCCACGGTGTATAGCGGCCACGCCTCAGCGCATCGTAGCAGACGATGCGACGTTGCTGATTTTCTCGAATATCCTCATCCAGTGCAGGCAAATTCCAGCGCGCTTCCAGCGTATCGTGGAAATGGGTCACTACATCACTGTGTGCATCATCCATTGCCAGATTAACCAACTCACCGGGATCTTTCTCGATGTCATACAACTGGTCAGGATCTGCCGGGCAGTGAACAAACTTCCACGCACCCTGCCGCAACATGATCATCGGGCTTACTGAACCTTCCGCCATGTATTCGGTGGCCACCAACCGGTCTGCCTGTTCATGCCCCTTGGCCGCATCCACCAGCGACTGCCCATCCAGCCTCATGGCCAACTTATCGTCCGGCACACCAGCCAGCTCCAGTAACGTTGGCAAAACGTCCATGGCAGATGCGGGCATCGTCACTTGGCGAGCGGTGAAAAGCCCGGGCGCTGCAATGCTCAAGGGTATGCGAGACGCGCCTTCAAAAAAATTCATCTTGTACCACAGGCCTCGCTCACCCAGCATGTCACCGTGGTCTGAAACGAACACCACCACCGTGTTGTCTGCATACCCGCAACTGTCCAGTGTGCCAAGCAGCTCACCCACCTTTTCATCCAGGTAACTGATGTTGGCACAGTAGGCACGACGGGCGTTCCGCACATGCTCTGGCGTGACTACAAACCGACTGGCATCCACGGCCTCATGAATGCGCTGACTGTGCGGATCGCGCTGGGCTTCGTCCAACGGGCCGGTAGCCGGGTCGGGGATGTCCACTCCTTCATACAGTTCCCAGTATTCCGGACGCGCCGTGTACGGATCATGTGGATGCGTAAAGCTTGCCGTCAGGCAAAACGGCCTGTCATCGCGTCCGCGGGCGATGTTCAGTAAACAACGCTTTGCGTGATAAATCACTTCATCATCATACTCAAGCTGATTGGAGGTCAGCGCAACACCTGCCTCGGTCACTGACGAAAGGTTGTGGTACCACCAGTCCACGCGTTCAAACGGCACTCGCCAGTCCGGCGTCCAGCCAAAATCTGCAGGATAGATATCGGTGGTTAAACGATCTTCAAACCCATGCAATTGATCGGCGCCCACAAAGTGCATCTTGCCACTGAGCGCCGTGTAGTAACCGGCACTCCTCAGGTAGTGCGCAAAGGTTGGCAGGTTGGAGGGAAACTCGGCCGCGTTGTCGTATACCGTGGTAGCTGAAGGCAGCAGACCCGTCATGAAAGAGCCACGCGCCGGGGTACACAGTGGGCTGGGTGAATAGGTATTGGCGAAGTTAACGCTGCGTTCGTGCAGGGCGCGAAGGTTTGGCACGTGCAAAAATTCTGCAGGCCCATCCTCCCAGAAAGTACCGGTCAGCTGATCGACCATCAGGATGAGAAAATTGGGGCGCTGTGTCATGACGTTTATGATCTCTGTAATCGACGTGCAGGTGCTTGTCAAAAATCCGTGGCAACGCCACCTTCGCCCTTGCGACGTGCCACGAAAGCGTCCAGCTCTTCACGCGCAGCACTATCCATGGCCGGTTGCTGATAAGCGGCCAGGCGTTCTTTCCAGATACGATTGGCCTTGATCATGGCGGTGGGCTGACCCGCTTCATACCAGCTTTCATAATTACGCCAGTCACTCAATACCGGTGCATAGAAGGCTGTTTTAAAGCGTTCCTGAGTATGCTCGGTACCAAAGAAGTGCCCGCCAGGGCCTACCTCATCGATGGTATCCACTGCCAGTGCATCTTCACTGAAATCCAGCGGTTTGAGCAACTCGGCCACCATCTGCAACAAGTCGATATCCAGCATCATTTTTTCAAAGGAACAGCACAAACCGCCTTCCATCCAGCCCGCACCATGCTTGAGAAGATGCATGCCACCCTGGACAGCCCCCCACAGTGAAAAAACACTTTCATAGGCAGCCTGTGCATCCACTGTGTTGGCAGCACAGACGTTGGAGGTGCGGTAAGGAATGTTATAGCGTCTTGCCAGCTGCCCGCCGATGATCTGCGCTTTCATGTACTCCGGTGTACCAAATGCCGGGGAGCCGGATTTCATGTCCACGTTGGATGTAAACCCACCGTAAACAGCGGGCGCCCCTGGCTTCACTATCTGACTGAATGCAATGCCAGCCAGTGCCTCAGCGTTCTGCTGAACCAGTGCTCCGGCCATGGTCACCGGTGCCATGGCGCCGGCCAACGTAAAAGGAGTAATAACAACGGGTTGCCCCATGGATGACATCTCGATGATGCCCTGCATCATGGGAATGTCCAGCTGTAACGGGGAGTTGGTATTGATCACCGTCCAGACAGAGGGTTGTTGCTTGAACAACTCCTCCGATACGCCACGACCAATGCGGGTCATCTCAATGGCGTCGCGATTACGTTCTGCACCCAGGGAATAGATACAAAACGACTTGTCGGTTAACGTCAGCAAATCATCAATGCAATCAAGATGACGGATAGAGGCATGTACATCCACGGGTTCGCAGGGGTAACCCCCGTTTCCATGAAGTATGTTGTGCACCTGTGAGAGCTTCAGGAAATTCTGGTAATCCTCCCGGTTGCCCGTACGTCGGCCCTTGTCCAGACACGAGGCATTGGGCGCACTGGCCATCATGCAGAAGGTCAGGTAGTCATCACCGATAATGACGTTGTGCGCAGGATTGCGCGCGTGCAACGTAAACTGCGATGGCACGGTGCCAATCAATTGCAGGACAAGCTCAGGCTCAAAATGCACCTGCTGGCCATCAGCGCCCAGCGTGGCACCCGCATCAATCATGCGTTGACGGGCTTCGTCGTGCAGCACCGCGATGCCCGTGTCTCTGAGCAAGCGCAAGGATGCCCGGTGCAGCGCCTCTACCTCATCGGCTGATGCCAGATCGAGGGGTTGCAGGCGTCCGCGCCGGGGCTGTTCAAACACCGGCTGGTCAAAGTCTCCAATGGCCCGCGCAACGCGACGCCCACGGCGACGCTGACGCGGCTCACTCACTTGGTGCCAAAGATGCGATCACCGGCGTCTCCCAGGCCCGGTACGATGTAACCGTGGTCATTGAGTTGTGTATCCACAGCGGCAGTGACTACCGGCACATCGGGGTGTGCCTCGTTGAAAGCCTTGATACCTTCCGGCGCCGATATCAGACACACAAATCGCATGTCAACAGCTCCACCTTGCTTCAGGCGATGCACAGCTGAAATGGCAGAATTTGCGGTCGCCAGCATGGGATCGACGACGACGATCAACCGATCCTCCATGTGGCTGGGCACCTTGTAGTAGTACTCCACCGCTTCCAGCGTGTCCGGGTCACGATACAGACCGACATGCCCGACGCGCGCTGAAGGGATCACATCGAGCATGCCGTCGAGCATGCCGTTACCGGCACGCAGGATGGAGATGAAGGCCAGCTTTCGCCCCATGAGCACGGGGGCATCCATGCCTTGCACCGGCGTTTCTATCGGGGTGCTCTCTAGTGGCAGGTCTCGCGTAACTTCGTAACACAGCAACCAGGAAATCTCTCGCAGCAGCGCCCTGAAGGCTGAAGATGACTGCTCCTTGCGCCGCATCAGCGTCAATTTATGCTGAACCAACGGATGTCGCACGATGGTGGCCTTGATGCCTTTGTCCAGCAGATCCTGTTCTGTGAGCATAGCGATAATCTCTTGACTGATTAAATGGTTATAGAGCGTTTAATGAATCCACCGAACGCGGCTCGACCGAACGCGGCCCGACCACCTACCGCGCTCAACTGGCGAGTTTCTTGTAACGCACCCGCTTGGGCTGTGATGCAGAATCACCCAGGCGTTCGCGTCGATCAGCTTCGTATTCTGTGTAGTTACCGTCAAAGAAATTGATTTCACTCGGGTCTTCGTACGCCAGGATATGCGTGGCCACCCGATCCAGGAACCAGCGATCGTGTGAAATCACGATGGCGCAGCCTGCGAAGTCCAACAGCGCCTCTTCCAGGGCCCGCAGGGTTTCCACATCCAGGTCGTTTGACGGTTCATCGAGCAACAACACGTTGGCACCCTGCTTCAAGGTGAGCGCCAGATGCAAGCGACCACGTTCTCCACCTGAAAGATCCTTGACGAATTTTTGTTGATCGCTGCCTTTGAAATTGAACCTGCCCACGTACTGCCGCGCTGGCATCTCGTAGTTGTTGATGGTGATGACATCACTGCCCTCAGCCAGCACATCGAACACGGTTTTCTCACCGTCAAGGTCATCGCGGGATTGATCCACATAGGCAAGCTGCACCGTTTCTCCCAGAACGATGCTGCCGGAATCGGGTTGCTCCCGGCCCATCAACATTCGGAACAGGGTGGATTTACCCGCACCGTTGCCACCGATCACGCCCACGATAGCGCCTTTGGGCATGCTGAAAGACAGATCTTCTATCAACACTCTGTCGCCGTAGGATTTCGTGACGTTTTCAAAGTCGATGACCTTATCGCCTAATCGTGGACCAGGTGGTATGTAGATCTCGTTGGTTTCCGATCGCTTCTGGAATTCCTGAGACTGCATCTCTTCAAAACGCTGCAGGCGAGCCTTGGATTTCGACTGCCGGCCTTTGGCGCCCTGCCGCACCCATTCCAGTTCGGCTTTCATCGCCTTCGCGTGAGACGACTCCTGTTTGGCTTCGCTTTCAAGCCGAGCGGATTTCTGATCCAGCCAGCCAGAGTAGTTACCTTCGTAGGGGATGCCATGGCCACGGTCCAGCTCCAGAATCCAGCCGGCAACGTTGTCCAGAAAGTAACGATCATGGGTAATGGCGACAACCGTGCCATTGAAATCGTGCAGGAAGTGCTCAAGCCATGCTACCGAATCGGCGTCCAGGTGGTTGGTTGGCTCATCGAGCAACAGCATATCCGGACCGGACAACAACAACCGGCACAGTGCTACCCGCCGCTTTTCACCACCGGACAGGTGTTCCACGTTTTCATCCCAGGGCGGCAGGCGAAGTGCATCGGCCGCAATATCCATTTGATGCTGGAGGTTATGCGCATCGGAAGCTTCAATGATTGCTTCCAGTTTGGCCTGCTCTGCAGCCAAAGCATCGAAGTCGGCATCCGGTTCTGCATACGCTGCATACACCTCATCCAGTCGCGCCTGAGCATCCTTGATTTCGCCCACTGCCTCTTCCACCACCTCCCGAACACTTTTGGCCGGGTCCAGCTGAGGCTCCTGCTCCAGGTAGCCCACCTTGATACCGGGCATGGGTCGCGCCTCGCCTTCAATCTCCTGATCCAGGCCTGCCATGATCTTCAGCAAGGTGGATTTTCCGGCACCGTTCAAGCCCAACACGCCAATCTTGGCGCCGGGGAAGAACGACAGGGAAATGTTTTTCAGGATCTGCCGTTTGGGCGGCACGATCTTGCCAACCCGATTCATGGTGTAAACGTACTGGGCCATTGAAAATCCGATGCTGTCAAAACCCGCTAGTGTATAGAAAAGCGGCAGGCTCACACAGTGCTATCTGTGGATCAGACAAGCCTGTGCCGCCACCGGGATCGCGCCACCAGCCTCCTTGCTGCGCGTGATCGCATGGCTACGCTCGGGAACGTATAAAGTGGTTTACTACACTAAACTCTTGTTAACGTCTGGATTCTGGATGTGCAGCATCCTCAGAATCCGGCATGCCACGCTCACTTCAACCACTCGGGCCGGACCGCCATGTTTCAATCGTTTTTTCCCAGACCGAAGCTCTTTTTCCAATCAGCCGTTGCCTGGTTTCTGGTATCGCTGGCCATCTGGTACGGCTTTGCCAATGATCTGGCATCCACATTCAGCCTGATGCGCGAAGCTCTGCCTACCGTTGAAGGCGAGCGCCCGCCGTTTCTTAATCCTGACAAGGTCTGGGTATACCAGTACATCGTGCTGGTCACGGTTCTGTTCTGTATTGCCTGGTTCTTTATCGATCGTAATCGTTGGTATGGTTGGGCGGTGTGCGGCAGTGCTGTGATTCTGCTGGTGTCCTACTTCCAGGTGCAGCTGGGGGTCTGGCTCAACAACTGGTATGGCGATTTTTACGACCTGCTGCAACTGGCGCTGTCTGAACAAGGCACCAGCAACATCACCTCGGCACAATTTTACGGGCAGCTGCTGACCGCCTTGTACATTCTGGTACCAAACATCATCATCCTAGTGTTGTTCGCCTTCTTTACATCGCACTATGTATTTCGATGGAGAACCGCGATGAACGATTACTACATGACGCATTGGGAAAAATTGCGTTCTGTGGAGGGTGCTGCGCAGCGAGTCCAGGAAGACACCATGCGCTTTGCCAGCATCATGGAAGGCTTAGGCTCTGCCTTTGTCAGTTCTATCATGACACTGATTGCATTCTTGCCGCTGCTGTGGACGCTATCCAAAGAGGTCACGGAATTACCCTTACTCGGCGCCATCGACGGCTCACTGGTGTTCCTCGCGTTGCTATCGGCCATGTTCGGCACCGTATTACTCGCAGCGGTTGGCTATCGCCTGCCAGGGCTGGAATTCAATAACCAGAAAGTGGAAGCGGCCTACCGAAAAGAGCTGGTGTATGGCGAAGACAGCGACGAACGAGCAGCCCCGCCCACCGTCAAGGAACTGTTCGGCGGTGTTCGCAAGAACTATTTCAAGCTATATTTCAATTACCTGTACTTCAACGTGTTCCGATACGCCTATCTGCAAGGCGCCAACTTCATTCCGTTGATTGCGCTGGGGCCCACGTTTGTAGCAGGTGCCATCACCTTCGGCGTCTACCAGCAGATCAGCAACGCCTTCAATCGCGTTGAAAATTCCTTCCAGTTCCTGGTGAATTCCTGGACCACCATTGTGGAGTTGATGTCCATCTACAAACGACTGATCGCCTTTGAATCCCGGATCAACGTTGAACCGTCACAGGCAGCCGAACCTGCATTGGAAATGTAAGTGCTCCGCGTGTTTTCATAGGGTCAGTAATGGATTGCTGACCCGATAGCCACATGCGCGAACGCCGGATCTGCTGGCATGGAGCAGATCCGGCATCAGTACAAACGTCACTAACCGGTTACTTCACCGGACTAGTGATCACCTGGATCTCCACTCGACGATTCCGGGCCCGGCCCTCAGGCAGGTTATTGTTCGCCAACGGCACATCTTCGCCACGCCCTATCACCTCGATACGAGATGCTTCAACACCCTGGCGTGCCAGAAACTGTTTCACCGATTCTGCTCTGACCACAGACAAGCGCTGGTTGTAGCGGCTGTTACCGGTGCTGTCTGTATGCCCGGTGACGACCATGCGCGCACGCCGATCATCGACTGCTTGTGCCAGTTGTTGTAGAACCGTCTGGGCCGGTGCTGCTATCTGCTTCGAGTCAAACCCGAAATTCACCAGCTTTACTGTCGTGATTTGTTGCGGTGCTTCCACCACGGCTGCCGCTATCGCAGGCTCAGCAGCCGGACGAATGGTACTCGCCGCTGTCTGCGCTACTGGAACCGGTTCTGCCACCTGGGCCAACTCTGGTGCTCTGCGTCGTTCACGCGATCCGAATCGGTACAACAACGATAGCCCGAGTCGGTTGGCATCCTGATCGTAACTGACACCTTCAGCCCGCAATGCCAGCTTTTGCGTGATGGCCACATCAACACCGATGCCAAACAGAGCCTGCACAGCGCTGTCTTCGACAATGTTCAGTTCGCTATCACCCGAGAGTTGCCCGGCACCGATACGCCCAAACAGTGCAAGATTCTCGCGGCTGCTGAATGCATGCCCTTTCCAGACATCGTAGAGAACACTGATGTTGTAGTCGCTGTACGCCAGAGAGGCATTGGGGGCCAAGGTCGCTTCGCCCAGCTCGGCGTAATCCAGTTCACCCCGCCACCGTCGATGAAATCGATAACCCAGCAAAGCATGCCAGCCGGAGCTCGATGTATCGTCAACCGTAAAGCTTGTGCCTTCCACCTCAGGCTTCAAGGAAGTACCGGCTGCACCTATGCCCAGATACAAACCACGCTGGCCATCAGCCTGTGTGCTGCCGGTAAGCGCCGCGCTGACCAGCAGCAAGCAGGCAGTGAATCCGACACCCTTGGCTCTGAGACAAAGCCTGGACAAGGCAAAGTACAGCGCCGCCAGTATAGCCATGATCAACAGTAATGGATCGGATCCCTGTGCTGACCCGACACTGCAACCGCTGCCTGACAAACCGATATGTACACGATCTTCACTTTGATCGACGAAGTCAGGAATACCGTCGTTATCGCTATCGGGCAATGCACCACCCAACCCAGGCTCACCGGATGCGTTCACATCAGCTAGCCCATCGCCGTTGGCATCGACATCAAACGCGTCAATGATGCCGTCCCCATCGGTATCCTGCTGATCCGAGAAGCTGGGATCAAAGCGATCATCAATACCGTCGTTGTCTGCATCTTCTCCACCAGTGCTATCCACATCAACCTCATCGGGAATACCATCGGCATCGCTGTCGTTGAACGCATCGACAATACCGTCGCCGTCCTTATCTGGTTGGCCGGATTCGATCAGATCGGAAACACCGTCGTTGTCGCTGTCAAGGTCACGATAATTGAGCTGACCGTCTCCATCGGAGTCGATCAACGCATTGGCGGTGGCAGAGCGCACATCCGTCCAGCCATCACCGTTCAGGTCCACGAATTCGTCAACCCGCCCGTCACGGTTGTCGTCTGTTCCTGCGATTTCGATCAGATCCGGCAATCCATCCTGGTCGCTGTCCAGATCAATGAAATCGCGCAGCCCGTCCGTATCGGTATCCTGTGCATCCAGAGGATCAATCACCAGTGGATCGTTGTAACCATCCTGATCATTGTCGACAAATCCGTCCTGGCGACCGTCACCATCACTGTCAACACCGCCACCCTCGACCAGATCAGATATATCGTCGTTGTCTGAGTCCAGATCGCGGAAGTTCTCGATAGCATCACCATCGGCATCTCGATACGGTGACACATAAGTGGGGTCTGGGCCGTCATTGAACATGACACCCGTGGCATCGTTGAGTGGCGCGTCGCTCAGCTCCGGTGCTGCTTCCAGTTCGTCCCGGATGCCATCGTTATCGCTATCCAGATCGCGATAGTCTTCAATACCATCACCGTCAGAGTCTTCCACTTCAAACAATAGCTCACCGACATGATCGGGATCCACCCGACCGTCATTGTCGGCATCGTTGCGGCGAGCAGCTTCGGTGTCAAGACTGGCCTCTATGTGGTCATAGATTCCATCATTATCAGAATCCACTTCCAGGTAGTCTGAAATACCATCACCGTCACTGTCGTTATCACGCTCCAGTGAATCAGCAATCAGATCGCCATCCGTATCAACCGCCGCCGGAAGCGAATTGCCATCGGTAGAACTGGTTCCGTTGGCAGCTTCAACCTCATCGGTGTACCCGTCGTTGTCATCGTCGATATCTTCATTGTCGCCAAGACCATCACCATCG
>CALLPU010000238.1 GCA_938016235.1 uncultured Granulosicoccus sp.
AGGCTCGGTATCGACGCTATAGAACTGCACGGCGCGCACGGTTATCTACTGCATCAGTTCCTGTCCCCCGTGGCCAACCATCGCACAGACAACTATGGAGGCTCTCTGGAGAACCGGATGCGCTTTCCACTGGAGCTGTTCGCGGCCATGCGGAACGCGTGGCCAGAGCACAAACCGATGGGTATCAGGATTTCTGCCAGTGACTGGGATAGCGAGAGTAGCTGGGACATCAACGAATCCGCCGTGTTTGCAAAACGATTGGCCGGCATCGGCTGCGACTGGATAGACGTGTCCAGCGCGGGGGTATCGATCCAGCAGAAAATCGACCTGAAGCCTGGCTACCAGGTGGATTTTGCCAGCGAGATAAAGAAGCAGGTTGATATCCCCGTCATGGCAGTGGGGTTGATCACCGATCCACACCATGCCGAACAGATCGTTGCCGATGGCCAGGCCGATATGGTGGCGCTGGCCAGAGCGCTGTTATACAACCCGCGTTGGGTATGGCATGCAGCTGCTGCTCTGGGAGCGCAAGTTGCCGCTCCCGAGCAATACTGGCGATGTGCCCCGGCAGGTGCCGGGCGAGTCTTTGGCGATACACCGATAGGTCAGCGATAAACTGTCTGTTGCAGATAACAGTCAGCTGTTACCAAAGCTTGTGTTGAAGAACCGAATCATCTCGCCGTGCATGTCATTGTGGAACGCTCGTCGATCAAAACCCTCCGCATCACCACACACCACAGCGTACTCCTCAGGATCTGCTTCTTTGAATGCCTCTCGGCAAGGTACGACCAAAAAGGCAAAGTGATTAGCCTTGTCGATCCAGTGCGTTTCCGGTTTGACCGGTAACTGCTCGGCCAGCCATGCAGCATTAGATTCGGTAGGAACGCTTTCATCGAGCCGCCCCGACCATAGTTGAATGTCGGCGCTGACCTCTGCCAGCGTCTCAGCTGAATACGCAAAACCAAACCCGGGAGCCGAGACTGCAGCTGCACGGATTCGCGGATCGGCTCCCCAGGCACTATCTGGCAACGATTCCATGTCCGCTTTCAACACGGCATCTGCCATACCGTCGGCGCACACGAATTCGGTTGCGTCTGTGGCGCAGTGAGACTTCATACGGTCAAAATCCAGAAGCCCACCGACCAGCGCAAGTGCGGTATAGCCACCTGCAGAAAAACCGTACACACCGATTTTTTCGGGTACCACGTGTGCGTTGAAAGACTCATCGGCCAGTACATGGTCAATCACCCGACTGACATGTCTGGGACGATCCAGCAACCATTGATCAATCAGCGAACTCATATCAGACCAGGTGTTGCCGTTGTGAGTCGGCGCAGCCACCACGAATCCTGCGTCTGCCAGGGCTGCAGCTGTGTCAGCGTGACCCCCTAGCCAGCCCCCGAATCCGTGCGATATGACGATCAGGGAACCATTGGCGGCATTGATGGGTGCATCCAGCGCCACGGCCATTTCAAACGGAGTGTTGGGTTTTTCAGCCACAGGCTCATCAGACGGATACCAGATTCCCACATTGAGCACCGGCTGGCCGGGATCATTCACTTCAAGCATCTGGAAACCGGCAGCCTCTATACTCAACGGAGTCAGACTCAGGGAACTGGCAATCAAAGCGTGTTTGACGGTGGATTTCATGACGGTACCTTGCGTTTGGACGTGGCTCCAGTATCGACATAAGTTATTGATTCAGAGACCTTAAACGCGATTCAGGTCGTCCCGGAACACGATACAGAACCTCAAAATCACGATTCAACACATGACGACGCTCCCCATTCCGTTCGTGGTCGCTTTTCTATTGGTGATCCTCGCGGCTTCCAACCATCTCGCGCTGAAAGAGACACCCACGGGTCGACTCTTTGGGCTGATTCTCTACATGAACGCTTTCGGCATGATGCTGGTGGGTATCCGCTGGGCCTGGGATGTGTTGGCCGTGCTCCCGGTTGTGGCAACGCTGACGGTGACCAGCTCCGCGCTGCTCTATCTGGCGTTTATCAGCCTGGGCAGAAGTGGCCCGGTGATTAGCGTTACGCGTGACTGGTATCACGGCATCCCTGCCCTTCTGGTTATCCTCAGTGTGCTGTTTGCACCTCAGTGGATTGACCTGTGGTTGATCACCACCAAAGTCGTGTACTGCGTGCTACTCATGCAACTGGCTTACCGGTATCCCACATCATTTCAGCTGGTGCGGCTCAGCTGGTTGAACAACACCCGACAGGCGCTCTGGGCTGCCGCTTTTCTACAACTGAACAGCCTTGTTGTTGACATCGCCATCACCCTGGATTTCATGTTCTATGAAGGTCGCCACGCGGCTAACCTGGTGGGCATGGTCAGCCTCATGATTCTATTCCTGCTCGGCTATGCAGCTGTGTATGCGGGTCGGGGAAGAGTGATTTCCCAGCCCGCTACGAACGATCCACCTCAGGCAACGGCAGACGTCGCGGCCGTTGAAGAGCCAGACGCGATAGAGCTGATGGACCGTCTCAACACGTTGCTGGTAGACGATAAGCTCTATGCTGATACCGAGCTGAATCTGCAACGCTTCGCCAGAAAGGCCGGCATACCCGCGCGCACCCTATCGCGCACGGTCAACACGCAGACGGGGCAAAACCTGTCGCAGTGGGTTAACCAGGCGCGCATCAACGCGGTGTGCCGCTTGCTGGAAAACCCCGACAAGAGCATCAGCGACGCCATGTTTGAGGCGGGGTTCATCACTAAATCCAACTTCAACCGGGAATTTCGGCGAATCAAGGGATGCAGCCCCAGTGAATGGCGAGACAAGGCAGATCAACAAGCCTGACAACTAACGTATTGCCGGCTTGCAGGCAGAAGCCGAGGCACAGTGGTTGCACCGACTCATTCAATGAGTCATCACCCCTATAAGAATCTTCCGGATACTCGGTTCTGGTCCAGCGGTGTAGCAACACCGGTCAGTTCGCAATCATCACTCGCGGTTGAACCCCTGTCGAAGTCTCTGTTAGCCGATGACATCATTGTGTCTGGAGGATCCTGCTTTGCGCAATACATTGGGCAGGAGCTGACCCGTAGAGAGTTTCGCTATCTGCGTTCCACGCTATCTGGTGAACGTATTGAAAGCTTTGGCCTTGGCAACATCTACACCATCACGCAACTCAGGCAATGGCTGGAATACGCGTTGGGGCGTCGTGAATGGAGTACAGACTGTACGCATGAACACAATGATCAGTGGTATGACTTGCTGTTGCCTCACCGAGAAGCACTGTCGTCGGAACAGGCACTCCACGATCATCGTATCGCCATCAGGAACGAGTTAATCAGTTATTTGAAGAAAGCCAATGTCTTCATATTCACGGTGGGGTTGACAGAATCCTGGAGAAGCCCGAGTGACGAGGTTTATCCCACTTGCCCCGGGACACTGGTAGGGGAATTCGATGAGTCAACACACACGTTCCACAACAGCACGTTTGGTGATATTCATTCAGACCTGATCGCCGTAGAAAAACTTCTGACAGACATTCACCCTTCCCTGCAACTGCTGTATACCGTGTCACCGGTTCCCCTGACAGCAACGGCATCCGATGATCACATTCTGCTGGCAACCACCTATTCGAAATCAGTCATTCGAGCGGCGGTGGGGCAATACACACATGAGTCTGACAAGGCACGTTATTTTCCATCTTATGAACTGATCAGCCACCATGAAGCCGGTGATTGGCGCTTCGAGGAAAATCTGCGTTCCATCAGCAGCACCGGTGTGCGCTATGTCATGGGGCACGCGTTTGGAGAGCACAACGTTCGATCACAGGCGTCGCAACGTAGTGCCTCACCAACCGATACGAGTGAAACGCATCTGGAAGCAGCGTGTGAAGAAGAACTGTTGAACAGCTATTCCAGATTGACCGATTCTGCCAACAATCAATCCAATCTGGTGTTCGCGGGCGATTGCCATATTGGAAAGCTTGCCAGCGGATTTCGAACAGCAGGCATCGACGTTACCGGCGGCATCGTGATGCACGGCAGTTCCTTTACAGATTACAAGTTCGAGCTGAACCGGGAACGCATTTTTCTGCCACTGGATAGCGAAGAATCCCGGGAGCTATGGTTTGACATTCACAACAAGATGACGGCTCTTAAAGGCCAGTGCCACATCATCACCAACATTGGTTTTCAGACGCATCGAACCATCAATACCATTTGTAACCACTACGGTACTGCTGTTATCACCGAACAGAATGTGGCTGACTACTTCAATGAGTTTTACGTGTTTCATATGCACATACTCAACGAGTTCACACAGTTTGGCACCGTATGGATGGTAGAAGACCCCGACTTTCATGCCTTCGTGGGTAACAAAAGCAACTCGCAAATCATACGAGCCAAGAATTTCCATACGTACTGCGGCCACGTGCGCAGGGTTGCCCAGTCACTGGGCATTCAGTATCTGAACCCCTGTGATACTGCGCTACAGAATCTGTTTGCAGATTCGGTAGGCCTTCGAGACATCATCACAGACGACAGTTTTCTCGGTACACAAACGTATTACGAGTATTGCGCTCATGTGGTCAATGCATGGATCGGGCATGACACAGCAACGCTTGATCGCGCCGCCTGATACAAATCTCTACGCCTTACGAGGCTTTTTCAACACACCACTGACAATGGCCACGCCTGCGATACTCATGGCGGTACCCACGATCACCTTGAGAGTCAATGGCTCATCGAACAATAACCAGGCTTCGATGGCTACCACCGGTGGCACCAGAAAAAACAGCGTGGACACCCGCCCAGCCTCGCCCACTTTTATCAGCCACATCAGCAAGAACACCGCGCCAATCGATAGAACAAACACCAGCCAGGCCATAACCAACAGTAGCTTGGGCGTCCAGTCTATGGCATAGGATTCCCACGTTAGCGCAAATGGCAGCAGAAACAGAACACTGGCCGCGTACTGTGCAATCATGTTGATGTGCAGATCCAGTGATTGGCAGAAGCGCTTCTGGTATAGCGTACCCAGCGTGATACCAAACAGCGCTGTAATACAGAAACCGACACCCTGCAAAGAGATTGCACCGTCCGCAAGCCCCCACTCAGCGGTGACGAGCACAAGCCCTAAAAAGCCAAGCGTAATGCCACCGATGGTGGACCACGTTAATTTTTCAGACAACCACAGCGCTGCCAGTACAACCGTCAGTACCGGTTGTATGCCCACGATCAGCGATGACAAACCTGCGCCAATACCGTGGTTGACACCTGCGAATACTCCACCGAGATATATGGCCTGCAACAGCACACCTGCCACACCGGCATGGGCAATGGACATCCACGAAAGCTTCAGGGTACGAAGTGACGGGAACACCAGCGCAAACACCCCTAATGCCAGCGCCGCCAGCGCAAACCTGACGGATAGAAAGCTGGCAGGCTCTGCTGTCTCCATGCCTAACCGCGCCATGATAAAGCCTGTGCTCCACAGCAAGACGAACAGGATCGGGATTATGGGTCTGAGGAGTGAAGGCATTGCTGGTATTGTACGGGATGCCTGTGCGTTAAGGCGTTTCGTAAAAATTGATTTCCACATTGCCCGGCTGGAAGATACGGGTATCCATCAGCTTGAAGTAGCGCTGGTAAACAGCATGCTCGGTGGGATTGACGTAAACCAGGTAACGCTTGCGCTCTCTGCTTGCATTGGCAATTCTCTGCAGACACTCCTCCAGCACAGCGCCGGTAAACGGATTGAACAGGTAGAACACCAGATCATCTTCATCAACGATGATGTTAGCCGCGTCACCACACGTTGCAGTCACGGTGGCTTCCAGCCCCAGGGTGGTCAGATTTCGCAGGGCGATCTGATTGAGAACGGCCGAGGCTTCAAGCCCCTTGACACGTCGAAACGGATATTGACTGGCCGCTATCAGTACCTTGCCTTTACCCGACCCCACATCCACAAAGTTGCCGTCGCTGAAGTTTACTCTTGGTGCCAGATAGCCCAGTGCACTATCAAACGCTTCGAAGGTTGTGGCGACGTACCGGTTGCGCTCCACAGCATCTGCCTTGTTGAACAATTCGGTATTCGACACAGGCTTTGCCGTATCCACGCGATGAAAATAATCCCACGCC
This sequence comes from uncultured Granulosicoccus sp., assembly GCA_938016235.1. Lineage (GTDB taxonomy): Bacteria > Pseudomonadota > Gammaproteobacteria > Granulosicoccales > Granulosicoccaceae > Granulosicoccus. The sequence continues at coordinate 6,106 of CALLPU010000238.1, forward strand.
ACATCACGCCATAGCACACGCAGAGATCCCACAAGGCCATACTTCTGCAAGAGCACCCAGGCCATGTTGCGGTGGTTATCGGGTAACTTTCGCTGTGCCTGTTGGGCAGAGTTGCCTTGTTCGTCGGGATTCATGAGGGTTGCATGCTACGCAATGCGTTCATACCAGCGACAGCACACATCAATGGTCAGAGGCATGTTCACAAGCCTGGCAAGATCAGACTGTAGCTTGGCTTGCTTGTCCGCCCGTACGCGATGCCCATGCGGTGTCATGGCCAGTATCTGCAGCAGCGTATCTATCGACTGCACAGGCTCTGTGTACGTGACGGCAGATTGCTTTAGCTTCTCATAGCCTGCAGAGTGGGCGGCACTGTCATCCGCTGAATCATGGATATTCACGCTGTCGTAGATCAACTCACGCAATTCCAGCAAATGCAGTGGCCCGGCGTGTGCCACCAATACCCGCTGCCCTGCCGACTGAAGTGTGGCCCAGGGCTGCCAGGTTTCAAAGCCGAAAATACTGGTGATGATGTCAACGGACCCGGGCAGCACCGGCAAATGTTTGTTGTTGCCCACAACCCAGGTGACTTGAGGGTAGAGACGCGCTGCAGCAACGATCCCCCATTTGGATATATCAACACCCATGAACACCGGTTCAATCGTGGTACTCAGACTCGTCACATGCGCGCGCATATGGTCGGTGTAATAACCTTCCCCACAGCCGGCATCCAGAACAACTGCTGGCTTGTCACCACTTGGACTCAAACGTGATGCCAGCTGGTATGACAACGCTTGCGCGGCAGGCGCAAACAAGCCGCTGGAAAACGCGCTCCGCCGGGCCGTAAACATGGCTTTGGTATCGCCAGGATCCCGTGAGGTTTTCTGCGATACCGGCAACAGATTAAGATAGCCCTGACGAGCCAGATCGTAATGATGGTTTGCTGCGCATTGCCAGTTTGCCCCGTGATCCTCCAGCGCAAGACCGTCCAGTGGACAGGCCAGTGGAGCCTGCGGATTGATCACGAGGCGCTGCTCAACTCAAGATAACCGGCGCTCAGGCCGACGCCTGAGACTGCGAGTCATGTTCCGCAGAGGCCAGCTTGACACAACAGACCACTACCTTCATGGCCGCGGCTACATCTGCCAGCGATGGACGCGTGGGTGCCAGACGAATGTTGGTGTTGTTGGGATCACGCCCACCGGGGTAGGTGGCTCCAGACGGAGTTAATGCAACACCGGCTTCTTTTGCCAGTTCAACCACACGCGTGGCAACAGGCCTTGTGGTGTCCAGATTAATGAAGTAGCCCCCTTTCGGACTACTCCAGCGAGCCAGATCACGATTGCCCAGCTCCTCTTCCAGCAGCTGCGTTACGCAGTCAAATTTTGGTTTAAGCAGACGCGCATGGTCTCGCATCAACCCCTTCAAACCATCCGGGTAGTTGCGTAGAAACTGCACATGGCGCCATTGCTCAACCTTGTTGGGCCCGATGGACTGTTGCGAGAACAGCGCCGCCCAATGCGCCAGATTGCCTTTGTTCATCCCCGTGAATGCCAAGCCGCCGCTGGCAAAGGTCACTTTGGATGTGGACCCGAACAGAATGACCCGATCCGGATGCCCCGCCTCTTCGGCCAGCTTGAGCAGGTTGGGGGCTGGTGCTTCTGGTTCCACGAGATGGTGAACCGCATAGGCATCGTCGGCGAATACCGTAAAGTCCGGGGCGGCTGCGGCGATTCGTACCAGTCGCTCTGCAGATTCGTCCGACAGGCAGTCACCCGTGGGGTTACTGTAATTCGGCACAAAGTACATGCCCTTGATTCTGGGGTCTGCTTTCGCCAGTGAAGCCACAGCATCGATATCCGGGCCCGTAGAGAGCATGGGTACTGTCACCAGTTCATAGCCGAGCGTCTCAGCCAGACTGAAATGCCGGTCGTAGCCTGGCACGGTCACGATGAGGCGGGGTGAATCGTGTATCCAGCCACGCTCACTGCCCTTCACGCCTTTTATCAACGCCCAACTCAACACCTGGCTCATGAGTTCC
>CALLPU010000239.1 GCA_938016235.1 uncultured Granulosicoccus sp.
GCGGTTGCCTATCTGACCAGTACATTCCGAGCTGCGGCGGGAATCGTGATCAGTGCCTCGCATAATCCGTTCTACGACAATGGACTGAAGTTTTTCTCGACTGAGGGCAGCAAATTGCCTGACGACGTCGAGCTGGAAATCGAGGCCATGATGAAAGAAGAGATGACCACGGTCGACTCCAAGGATCTGGGTCGCGCACGCCGTGTTGATGATGCTGCGGGCCGATACATCGAATTCTGCAAGAGTACCTTTCACTCTGCCTTGCGCCTTGACGGTATGAAAATCGTCGTCGACAGTGCCAATGGTGCCGCCTATCACATTGCTCGTGAGGTCTTCGATGAGCTGGGCGCGCAAGTGGTCTCGGTAGGCGCCGATCCGAACGGCATGAACATCAACAAGGAATGTGGTGCGACAGCACCTGACAACCTGCGCGCTCATGTATTGCTGGAGCGTGCCGACGTGGGTATAGCGCTGGATGGTGACGGTGATCGGCTCATCATGGTCGACCATCGTGGTGAGATTGTTGATGGAGACGAGATTCTGTACGTGTTGGCAAAAGCCAGGCATGCCGAAGGCACGTTGAACGGCGGTGTTGCTGGCACCTTGATGTCCAATCTGGCGTTGGAACACGCGCTGGCGGACATGGATATTCCCTTCGAGAGAGCCTCGGTAGGAGATCGGTACGTCATGGAGCTGCTGCGCGAGAAGGGCTGGGAGTTAGGTGGTGAAAACTCCGGTCACATCATTTGTCTGGACAGGGTAACCACCGGTGATGCAATAGTGGCGGCGCTGGCGGTATTGTCTGTCATGCGATCCACTGGCGAATCATTGTCGCGTTTACGGTCTGAAATGCAGTTGTATCCACAGGTCCTGCTGAATGTACCGCTATCGAAAAAAGTGAACCTGGACGAAAACTCGCGCATACAGCAGGCAGTCAAAGAGGCTGAAGCCGAGCTGGGCGACAGCGGCCGGATTCTATTGCGGCCCTCTGGAACCGAACCGCTGGTGCGAGTCATGGTAGAAGGCAAAGTAGCCAACGATGTCGAGCAGATTTGTCAGAACGTGGCTCGAGTGGTTGGTGACGCGCTGGGCTAGCCTTTAAAATTGTAGCCCTGTAGACCCTAATCACTAGACGAAACCGCTGTAGGTAGGTATGCTTCCGCGGTTTGATCCTCGGAGCAGTACGTTTTGGCCAAACGCCAGCCACTAATCGCCGGTAACTGGAAGCTGAATGGGTCCAGGCATTCGGTTGTAGAGCTCGCCGCTGCCGTGTCGGCGGGTTGCGGAGCCGTGTCGGCAGAGGTGCTAGTCTGCCCGACATCCGTTTACCTTGCTGATGTGCTGGGTGTTGTCGGGAACTCTGCAGTGCATCTGGGAGCGCAGAACTGTTCGCAGGCAAGTGATGGTGCTTACACGGGCGAAGTGTCAGCTGACATGCTCGTTGAGTTTGGCTGTGAATACGTCATTCTTGGTCATTCCGAGCGGCGTGCGATGTACCACGAAGACAGCCGCCTGGTTGCAGAGAAATGTCTGGCCGTTCAAGCAGCCGATATGACGCCTATCCTTTGTGTTGGTGAAACCCTCGAACAGCGAGAGGCGGACGAGGTGGAGTCTGTTATTGCTGAGCAGCTTGATGCGCTACTCGATGCTGGTGGTATCGCCTCATTCGAAAACCTCGTGGTGGCCTATGAGCCGGTATGGGCTATTGGTACGGGTAAAACGGCATCCCCTGAGCAAGCCCAGGCAGTGCATGCGCTGATACGATCCCGGGTTGCCAGCCACAACGCGGATACAGCCAGCGCCCTGCGTATCCTCTACGGTGGCAGTGTCAAGCCAGACAATGCGGCCACACTGTTCGCTCAGCCTGATATCGATGGCGGGCTGATTGGCGGCGCTGCACTGGACGCCGAATCATTTTTAGCTATTTGTGAAGCTGCCGCCTGATCGGCGACAGACCAAGAGAATTCTGGAGAAACATGCAATCCCTCGCGTTAGTTATTCACGTCCTGCTGGCTGTTGGTGTTATCGGCCTGGTATTGATTCAGCACGGTAAAGGTGCGGACGCCGGTGCGGCGTTCGGTAGTGGCGCTTCCGCCACGGTATTTGGAGCTCGGGGATCGGCTTCGTTTCTTACCCGTGCTACCACCGTGCTCGCCACGCTGTTTTTCATCACTAGCATCTTCCTGTTTTATCTGGCAGCCAATCGCGAAGGAGCCGTGCGATCAGTGACCGATATTCCCGGCATCATCGAAGAGGCACCCGTCAGCACCGGCAGCGATCTGCCGGGTGGCGTTAACGACGTAACGGGCGCTGATGAAAGTGCAGCACCGGCAGACTCCTCAGGTGCCAGCTCGGATTCTGACTTGCCTAAACCCGCAGAGTAGTCCCACAGCGCCGGGGTTTTGAGCTATCATCCCCGGCTGGCCGAACAGGCCTGTCCCTTATGCCGACATGGTGGAATTGGTAGACACGCTATCTTGAGGGGGTAGTGGCGAAAGCTGTCCCGGTTCGAGTCCGGGTGTCGGCACCATAACAACGATATTCTTCAGTGTTCCAGGTACCTAACCTGAGCACAGTACCTCGTCCTGGCGAGGTAGCCACTCTGGCAGGAATTCTGCGATAATTGCGGCGGTAACAATTAGTTGACACGCGCATCAGACGTTCACTGTAAGAGCACGGCCGCAGTGTCAATGGTTGCCCGGCAGTTCACTGCCTGATCAGACCATTGGAACGTCCACGCTTTCGATCCTGGAGCCACAGTTGCTAGCCACATATTTTCCTGTATTGCTGTTTATCCTCATCGGCCTCGGCCTGGGTGTCGCTCTCCTGACTGTCGGCCGGCTGGCTGGCCCGTCTAACCCGGGTAAAGACAAGAATTCACCTTATGAGTGCGGTTTCGAAGCCTTCGAAGATGCCCGCATGAAATTCGATGTTCGCTACTACCTCGTGGCCATCCTGTTCATTATTTTTGATCTGGAAATTGCATTCCTCATTCCGTGGGCCGTCACGCTGGATTCCATCTCCGGCACCGCTTTCGCTGCCATGGGAATCTTTCTGTTTATTTTGGTTATCGGCTTTATTTACGAGTGGAAAAAAGGCGCGCTCGAATGGGAATAACATCATGGGTATAGAAGGTGTTCTCGAAGAAGGGTTTGTAACCACTTCTGCTGACAAGCTCATCAACTGGGCCCGTACGGGTTCCATGTGGCCGATGACCTTTGGCCTTGCGTGTTGCGCCGTTGAGATGATGCACGCTGGTGCTGCCCGTTATGATCTGGATCGTTTCGGCATCATTTTCCGGCCGAGTCCGCGGCAATCGGATGTGATGATCGTGGCGGGCACTCTGGTAAACAAGATGGCGCCGGCGCTGCGCAAGGTGTACGACCAGATGCCCGACCCGAAGTGGGTGATTTCCATGGGTAGCTGCGCAAATGGAGGAGGCTACTACCACTATTCCTATGCGGTGGTCAGAGGCTGTGATCGTATTGTTCCCGTCGACGTATATGTTCCTGGTTGCCCGCCAACTGCAGAGGCACTGCTGTACGGCATTTTGCAGCTGCAGAATAAAATTCGCACGACTAACACGATAGCTCGCTGATTATCATGTCCACACGCGTTGAACATATGCTGGATGCGCTGCAAGCAGCATTTCCGGACAACCAGTCGATAGCCCTTTCGCTGGATCTGGTTGTCATGGATGTGGCGCCAGACCAGCTCATTGAAACTGCGCACAAGCTGCATGATGATCCTGCGCTGTCATTCAAGCAGTTGAGCGATCTGTGCGGCGTTGACTATGCCACTTACGGCCGAGACGAATGGTCTACCGATACCGAAAACATGGCGAGTTTCAGTCGGGCAGTCAATGCATCGTCCGTTGGCAGCCTGACCTTCAACACCGGTATGGAGCTGCCGCAAACAGACCAGCCGCGGTTTGTGGTGGCAAGCCATCTGCTGTCTCTGGACCACAACGTCAGAATGCGGTTGCGCTGCGCCGCCACTGACGACAACATGCCCGTAGTGCCTTCTTTGACCCCTGTGTGGAGCAATGCTGACTGGTATGAGCGCGAAGCGTTTGATTTGTTCGGTATTCTGTTTGACGGGCACTCCGATTTACGCCGCCTGCTGACAGACTACGGCTTTACGGGCCATCCTTTTCGCAAGGATTTTCCACTGATCGGCAACGTCGAAATGCGCTACGACTCGGTGAAAGAGCGAGTTGTTTATGAACCGGTCAGCATTGAACCGCGAGTGTTGGTCCCGCGCGTGATTCGGGAAGATTCACGTTACTCAGCTGGCGAAACTCCCAAGAAAAACGATGCCTGAAATACGCAATTACACACTTAATTTCGGGCCTCAGCATCCAGCGGCTCACGGCGTTCTGCGTCTGGTGCTGGAGATGGATGGCGAGGTGGTAGAACGCGCTGACCCGCACATCGGGTTACTGCATCGGGGTACTGAAAAGCTGGCTGAGTCCAAACCGTACAACCAATCGATTGGTTACATGGATCGATTGGACTACGTGTCCATGATGTGTAACGAGCACGGCTACGTGCTGGCCATTGAAAAGCTGCTGGGCGTGGAAGTGCCGCTGCGAGCACAGTACATACGCGTCATGTTCGATGAAATCACCCGAATCCTGAATCATCTGATGTGGCTTGGTGCACACGGGCTGGATATCGGTGCCATGTCTATTTTTCTCTACTGCTTTCGTGAGCGGGAAGACCTCATGGACTGCTATGAGGCTGTATCCGGTGCACGCTTGCACGCCACTTACTACCGACCCGGTGGTGTGGCGCGTGACTTGCCCGACCGCATGCCGCAATACGAATCGTCGCGTTTCACCAGCAAGTCAGCTGCATCGAAGCTCAACGAAACACGCCAGGGTTCCATGCTCGATTTCATCGAGGACTTCGTTCAGCGGTTCCCGAAATGCGTCGACGAGTACGAAACCTTGCTGACCGATAACCGCATCTGGAAGCAGCGAACAGTGGGTATCGGTGTTGTAACACCTGAGCGCGCCTTGCAGCTGGGTTTCACCGGGCCGATGCTTCGTGGCTCCAACATTGAGTGGGATCTTCGTAAAAAGCAGCCGTATGAGGTGTATGACCAGCTGGACTTTGATATTCCGGTGGGCACTAACGGCGACAGCTACGACCGTTACCTGGTGCGCATAGAAGAGATGCGCCAATCCAACCGCATCATCAAGCAGTGCATCGACTGGCTGCGCGTGAATGACGGTCCTGTGCTTACCGAAGATCACAAAATAGCGCCACCGAAACGCGGCGACATGAAAGGCGACATGGAATCGCTAATCCATCATTTCAAGTTGTTTACCGAAGGGTTCTGTCTTCCGGAAGGCGAGTCTTACGCGGCGGTTGAACACCCCAAGGGCGAGTTCGGTTGTTTTCTGGTATCCGACGGCGCTAACAAGCCTTACCGATTAAAAGTCAGGGCGGCTGGTTTTCCGCACCTGGCAGCCCTGGACGAGATGGCCAGAGGTCACATGCTGTCCGATGTGGTTGCTTTGATAGGTACGCAAGACATCGTATTCGGCGAGATTGATCGCTAGTTACTCTACCTGAAAAGAGATTCATTCATGAGTTCAGTACCCGCCGATGTCCGATTGCCAGCACCGGAAACTGTGCTGAATGCACATTCGATCGAGGAAATCGATGAGTGGCTGACGCGCTATCCGGATGATCAGAAGCAAAGTGCTGTGCTCGCGGCGTTGAGCATTGCACAACATCAGAACCAGGGTTGGTT
>CALLPU010000240.1 GCA_938016235.1 uncultured Granulosicoccus sp.
AGAATCGGCCACCGTCCTTCGCCTTCACCGAAAACGCCGTGACAACTGGCACATTGAGCATCATACAGCTCACCTCCGAGTTGCACCGTGCCAGAGCCACTCGGCAAGCCGAGTCCGTCGGGCCTGATATCAATATCCCAGGCACGCACTTCCGCTTCGAGCGCAGGCCTGCCAAGATGAAACACACCATGCTCGGGAACCGCTACATCCCTGGCCAAAGGCCGTTTTTGTGCTATCGATTCTGCACGGGCGGGTGCTGGGGCTGTCGCCTCACCCGCAACGCTTCCGTCGAGATTGAACTGCGCCAGGTAGGCAATCACATTGCTTCTGTCCTCAGCAGATGGCATACCCGGATACGCCATCCGCGTGCCCGGCATATAGCTCATCGGCGCTGCCAGATAGGCGTCCAAAGACTGTGCGTCCCAGGTCAGGCCTTCGGCTACCTTGCTGACCAAGGCTTGCGAATAATCATAACCTTGAGCCTTCCCTGCACCGCGCAGGTGCAAGCCGTTCAAGTGTGGTCCAAATCTGTGTGCTGCATCAGGCCCTACCGCATGGCAGCCTGCGCACTGGTTGAACAACGCTTTACCCGCTTCTGCATCAGCTCGGCTCACTGTCGATGTTGCCATGGCAATCACCAGGCAAATGTTGATGGAGAGGGTTTTCATTACGCGGGACCGGCAGCGTTGCGATTCTCTCAAGCGCATCAGGAAATCTCCACATTCTCGGCTGAACCGTCCGGACGCACCTGCCAGGTCTGTATGCCATTGTTGTGGTAGATGGAGTTCTCACCCCTGGCGTGTCGCAGTGCGTTTTTGGTGGGTTGTACGTTTCCGCGATCATCAATGGCTCGACTTTGCAGAAACAGCTCACGACCATCCCAGTCAAACTCATGATAGAACCGATGCACCGATTTGGAAAAACTCGGCGCATCCAGTCTTGCTGTTGTCCAGTTTCGCCCTCCATCAACAGACACATCCACGCGCCTGACCGTTCCGTGACCCGACCACGCCAGGCCAGTAATCACAGTTCTGCCCTGCCCGTGCAATATCGGTGCTTGTGGGCTCGGGTTGGTAATCACGGACTTGACATCCATCTCCCAGCTGAACCGCCGTGCCCGCCCATCGGCTAACAGATCCGTGTACTTGGACGTCTCTTCACGATGATGCCATGGCTCATCACCCACTTCCAGGCGCCGAAGCCACTTCACCCACATGTTGCCCTCCCAACCCGGCACCACCAGACGCAGTGGATAGCCTTGTTCAGGTCGCAGTGCTTCACCGTTCATCTTGAATGCTACGAGGCAATCGTCCAAGGCTTTCTCCATGGGTATGGAGCGTGTCATATGCGCAGGATCTGCGCCCTCAGGCAATAACCATTTACCCCGAGTTTTAATACCCGCCTCCTGTAGCAAGTACTTGAGTGGCACGCCGGTATACAGGACGTTGTGCACCATACCGTGGGTGAACTGGCAACCATTGAGCTGGGCACCTCGCCATTCCATGCCCGAGTTCGCTGCACACTCGAGAAAATACATGTGGTTTTCGCGGGGGAATCTTGCGATGTCCTCCATCGTGAAAACCAATGGTGTATCAACCAGACCGTTGATCATCAGGCGGTGTTCATCGGGAGCAATCTGCGCTACTCCGCCATGATGCCTTTCAAAACAGAGCCCATTCGGCGTGATAATGCCATCCAGTGCATGCAAGGGTGTGAAGTTGACCGACGATTTCGCATCGGCTGTGAGCCACGGTACATCTCGACGCACAACCTCGGCTTCAAATTGCGATGGCGAACCATAGGGGTTGGCATCAACACCATCACCCATATACCGGTTCCAGTCTTGTATTTCGGTGATCAACGGGTCTGGGGCCTGACTATTTGCCCGGCTCATACCCGAGTAGGCAGCCCCGACCAGGGCACTGAGCTTAAGACCCGATGTGAGCATCTTTCGCCGTGTCGTTGCATTTACTGCCATTGCGTTTTTGTCAGTCATGGAATGCGAATGCCGTTATCTGATAGGTGAAAAATTAAACTTATAAATTCGTATATTTGAATGTATAAAGTTGCAGCTGCGTACTCGAGATACTGTCTGGCTGCTTATCCGTATTTGATTTTTACCGCGTCATTTTGCGTTGGCGTAACCACGTCCAACGACTGCAGATAGTTTTCCATCAAGTCGTATACGGCAGGACCTTCAACCCCTTCGTTGACCGAAGCCCATCCAGCGACCACGTAAGTCTTGTCGGCTTCTACCGCATTTCCGGTAGCCAGATCGGTCATGTCTGAAATACGGGACCCCATGGTTCCAGCAGGTTCACAGGTATATCCCATACCACCCACCCTGACCATATCACCGCCCTGTTGAAAAAATGGATCTGGGTTAAACAGGTTGTCGCACACGTCTTCGAGAATCTCATGCAGCTGGGCACCGGTAAACTCCAGCCGATAGACCGATGGATACGACATGGACGTTTGTGTGTAAAGATCTTCGATTGTGATGTCGCTATCCGGTAGCAACGTGGTACCCCATCGGAAACCCGGGCTCAACGAAAACTGCGCGTCACGCTCGGCGATCAGCCCTTCGCAGATAAGATCATCCCAGCTGCCATTGAAGTTGCCGCGCCTGTACAACAGTCCATCGGTTTTCGCCACAACACGTTCAAGCTCGCTTTTATAGGGTGCTCGAATCTCATCTATCGTGCTGCGCATGTCCGCGTCTGATTCAATCGCATCCGCAAAGACCGGTATGAGCGTGCTGTTGTAGTCCGTTACCTTCCCGTTCTTCACTTCCAGATCGACACGGCCTAGAAATTTTCCATGAGACCCACTGGCCAGTATCAGCGTATTTCCTACCCGAACAGCCTCTGGTATCGCATCGTGGGTATGCCCGGTCAGAATAACGTCTATACCGGGTACCACTGTGGCCAGCTTCCGGTCCACATCAAAGCCGTTGTGGGACAACAAGACGACCACTTCGGCCCCATCCGCCCTGGCAGCGGCTACGTTTTGCTGCAGTGTTTCGATGCGCAAACCGAAAGACCACTCGGGGAACATCCATCGCGGATTGGCTATAGGGGTATACGGCATCGCCTGACCAATTACCGCAACTCTGGCACCACCTACGGTATAGGTTGCCGTGCTGTCGAAAACGGGTTCCTCCCAGTCAATATCAACAATGTTGCTGGCCAGAAACGGGTAACCCATGGACTCGATTATCTCTAGTACACGCTCAGCGCCAAGGGTAAATTCCCAGTGACCCACCATGGCATCAGGCTTCAACAGTTTCAGGCAATCAACCATGTCCTGGCCGTTGGTTTTCAACGAGGTATAAGAGCCCTGCCATGTATCACCGCCATCCAGCAGCAGCACCTTGTCATCACCTCGCTCAGCGCGAATCGCCTTGATCAACGTTGCCGTGTTGTCCAGACCACCCAATTTACCGTAGGTGCGAGCCAGTTCGACGTAATCAAGCATGGTGTGCGCATACGCCAGGGCACTACCCGGCTGCAGATCAAAGTGATTCAGAAACTGCTCACCCACCAGATGAGGCGGAATACCGGCATAGTCGCCAATGCCGATGTTGGTGTCTGGTGGCCTGAAATACACGGGTTCCAGCTGCGCATGCATGTCAGTGATGTGCAGCAACGTTATCTGCCCAGTTGAATCAAAGCGTAACAGATCATCTTGCGTAAGCCGCTGCTGAGCCACGGCGCGTTGAAAACCACCGCCCAAAGCCGTGAAGGCTGAACTGGCAACCGCTACCTGAAGAAATTCGCGACGTGAAAGCATCGTTGTGTCCGGATTATTTTACGGGGCCGTCACGCCGGATGAATCACTGGCGAACTGCAGGCGTTTCAACCGACAAGCCGGTACCACGCCAGGTGGTGTACACCTCCAGACCCATCAGTTCATCCGAGAACGCCGCCGGAAACTCGGCACGTGTATCGCGAATGCAACCCCGAAAACGATTGTGCAGCGATACCAGATTGCTTTGCTTCAAGCGATAGGTAGGAAAGCCATTGACGTTGCCCTGACTCAGATGATCAGCGCGAATGTACTTGCCGTTGTTCTTCTCATGACAGGAGGCGCACGACAGGTCCAGTTGCCCGGTTCTCTTGTAATACGTTTCTTTGCCTCGTTCCCACCATTGCTGCATTTCACCTTCATTCAAATCCAGAGCAACGGGTTGCCCCAGAGACTGGTGCTTGATGTAAGCGGTGAGCGGTTTCTGCCCCCCCTTGTCAAACGGATACGGCTCGGCCCCCATGTTCTCGACCCGACACTGATTGATGCGAAGCTCCACATTAATTGGCTTGCCCAGCGTCTCACTCCACTTCGGGTAAGTTGCACCAACCCCTGCCATGGACTCTGCCGCATCATCATGACAACTGGCACAGGACTTCCCCATCGTGCCCTCAACGGTATTCCAGTACTCCTCGCCCTCTTCCACGCCGAGCATGCCCGGGTTATCAAATGAATCCTGTTCCAGCACCCGCGTATCATCAGAACGGTAATGCCAGCCGGAAATCACTTCGGGTAACGGATGACCTTCTACCGAGGTGGTTCTGGTGACCATCTCCAACTCACCATCTATCAGCAACGTGTCATCAGCCGGGTCCGCCCAGACAACAGCGGCAGACATTGCAGCGGTTAGTGCGGAAACTACAACGGTCATTGAAAATCTGTTCAAGGGTATTCTCCAGGCGGTGCTAGTGCAGCGGTCTTTAGACCAACCACTTTGACGCATGATGCTGTCAAGGGTGATCTCACCGGTGATCTGTTCTTGGGGTGCAGGTGTTGAATCCATTCAACCCTTCAACGCAACGTCCTGACTGTATTCAGTGACTTCACCGGCGTCGTCGGTCCACTTCATGGTGAACGTACCTGCTTCGTTGATCCGCGAGGTGAACTCCAGGTACGGATTCGCTGAGACGGCCGGATCGATGTCTACCGAAAACACCACCTTGCCGTTATAGGCCGCTTCAAAATGATTGATGATGTCCCTGGGAATGGGATTCCCTTCCTTATCTTTACGCTGTCCGGATTCCATCTTGTGACTGATCAGCGTCTTGATGGTAATTACATCACCGGCAGACACACTCTTGGGAATCTTTACACGAGGTTTTTTACCAGCCATTTGCGCATCTCCAGAAAATGATTTGACTCTGAGTGTGACGATTCATCATCCGCCACAGCCTCCGATAGTGACCTTCACATTGTTGCTGACTTTGAACAGCTTCCCGGTGCTGGTTTTTGCAACGGCGAAAACATCCTGAGTTCGGGCCAATCGCATGCGAGTGGACGCCTTGGCAATGCCACTGTCGGGCGTGAAATGAAACGTGGCCACGTCCGGGCTGGGATTGTCACTGGCCATGATCATGACGGATTCCACGTAGTCCTCCTCACTCATCGGACTATCGACGCTAAACGACACCGGCACGCTGTTGCCGTTCTCGGCAATCTCAGGCGTCTTCAGTTGCAAGGCGCCTCCGCTCTCAATGGTGCCGCCACTTGCGAACTCCGTAATCAGCTTCTCGACATCCTCGACGGAGGCAACAGCACGTCCTGCCAGGCCAAAAAAGGCCGTTGCCGCAGCGGCCGCACTACTGCATAACAAGGTTCTTCTGGAAATATTCATCAACGTAGACTCCTGCAGTTGCGGATCGTAGGGTTATTTAAGCGTGGTGAGGTAGGCAACAACGTCTTCCACCTGCTGTGCCGTGAGGATGGTTTTGCCGACGAGCTCTTCGCGCACGTTCTCGCCAACCTCCAGCGAGTAGAAAGCAGGCATGACGGTCAGATCTGTGAACACCGCCTTGGCGTTGACCACGATTGCTCTCAACTGCGCCTCAGTCCAACGACTTCCAGCACCATTGAGTGAGGGTCCAACCTCCCCGTGAAACAGTTGATCATCGAGATCCGCATTGGCATGACAGGCAAGGCAGTTACCGAGCTTTCTATTGGCAAATGTCTTTCGGCCTTCTACCGGATCACCTGGCTGACCAACCAGTGATTGAGCTACGCTCAGGTTCTCGATCATGACATCACCAGGGGCAACCGAATCCGCTATCACGGTGGAGGCCCACAACAATGCCGCCGCGCAGCTTGCCAACAAAACACATTTCTTGTTCAATGATTTCTCCAGCCTGGTGCCGCCGGCCCGTCCGGCTCAAACGATTTCTGTCGTACTGACAATAACCCTATTCCAAATATGAATCAATAGATTTATATAGTTTTTTGAATGTATTGTTTTCTAACCGTACAAATTGCCTCTCATACGGTTGTGCCCACCTTTTTTCAGGTGACCATCATCGGGCCGGCAGATCGTGCGGCGGCGGCCGATCAGACAGAGCCACGATCAAGATGCCCGGCGTCAGAATGACCAGGCTGATCCAACCGAATGCTCCCGGGATCTCACCCAGATAAACAATGCTGAGTACGGTCCCCAAGGCCGGAACGGAGGCCATGATGGCAGCGGTCGGCGATGAACCCAGATTTCGAGCTGCAGTGGCAACCAGCAACAGACCAATCAATCCCGGAATCAACCCCTGATACAGAATCTGCAGAAGCACCTGCGCATGGGTGGCGGTTGCGATCCCGGTTGGCAGGAAAAAATACCAGACCGGCACATACAGCGCAGCGTTAATCAGGGAACTGCACATCAGCACCTGTGTGGTAGAGACGTTCCACAATCGACTCACCACCAGATACCCTGAAAAGAACACGGCTGAGATCAGAAACATCAGATCGCCCAACCAGCTTTTGTCAAAGGCCAGTTGCGCAGAATCGACCACCGCGAAAAATGCACCGATCAGGATCAACACAACGCCGAGTATCTGCCATCGACCCACACGTTCAGACAACCATAACCAACCGATGAACAGGGTGATGGCGGGAAGCGCGCCGTTCATGAAAATACCACCGTGCGCAGCCGGTGCGTAAACAAAGGCGCCAAAGACGAACAGGATGTACAGCGGGCTGAGTAGAACGGACACCACAACCATGCGCCAGACAGTCATGGCTCGCCATGGCTTGAAATAGAGCACGAACGGCAGCGCAAATATCGCCGAAATGCCATACCTGAATGCAGCGAGATCGAACACGGTTAGCGTCGATTGCGCACCAGCTCGACTGGCAACCAGCCACGTTGCCCAGAT
>CALLPU010000241.1 GCA_938016235.1 uncultured Granulosicoccus sp.
GCCGCCGGATGGATAGCCATGCTATGGGGTGAATCCCTGAGCAACTGGTACTATGGCCTTTTAGGCTGAGCGGTACGATCAAGACGTGCTAGTTATCGGTTTGACTGGCGGCATAGCCAGTGGAAAGTCTCTGGTATCCGATGCCTTTGCTGAGCTGGGAGCTCCGGTCATTGATGCTGACCTGCTCGCGCGCGAGGTGGTTCAACCCGGTTCCGAAGGGCTTAATGCACTGATCAGCTATTTCACCACAGCCATCCTCACCGCCAAGGGCGAACTGGATCGCGCCGCGCTGCGACGGATTGTGTTTGCCAACCCACCTGATCGCGCTTTCCTGGATAAAACCTTACACCCGCTGATCAGAAAGCTCTCTGAGCAACGCATTGCAGAAGCTCGCCAGCTCGATCACCCCTATGTGATCTATGCTGTGCCGCTGCTCGTGGAAACGGATCAACAGGAGCGGTTCGATCGAATTGTTGTGGTGGATGTACCTGAGCACGTGCAACTGGCCCGCCTGATGGAACGAGATCAAGCCGTAGCATCGGAGGCACGCGCCATTCTGGATGCCCAAACCAGTCGGCAAGCTCGCCTCGCGGTGGCTGACGACGTGATAGACAATTCAGGTACCGTTGATCAAACAAAGAGGCGTGTGCGTGAGCTGCACGCTCACTATCTGACTATGCCTTAGCGTGATCCGTCAGGCCTGCGTAACCAGGGTATCCACGATGTCCTGATTAGCCGCCGGAAATCGCAAGCTCGACAAGTCAGACAGGGCAAACCACCGTAATGTCTGCCCTTCTTTTCCTTCCGGCGCACCACTGAACCGTGTGACATCCCAGAAGTGCAAACGGACCTGCTTGTCGGAGTAGCGATGCTCCACGATCGTGCGAGGCGCACAATCAATCACGTTGATACCGATCTCTTCGAACAGCTCCCGCTGTAACGCTTGCCTCAAGGCCTCATCGGATTCCTGCTTGCCGCCCGGGAACTCCCAGCGATCTCCCTGATGCTGCTCGGGCTTGCGCAATGAGAGCAACACTTGCTGGCCATCAGCACTGAAAATGATGCCGGCCACCACGTCAATACAGGGCATCAGGACCGGTAGTCGGCGTTGATGCTGACGTATTCGTGAGACAGATCGCTGGTGTAAATACTGGCTTCAGCACTACCCCGACCCAGATCGATATGGATGTCTATCTCATCTTTCGCCATGACCGCGGCACCACGCTCCTCCGTGTAGCCCGCAGCGATTCCAGCACCTTCAAATGCAACCACATCACCAAGGCTGACCGTGATGGCCGCTGCATCCAGTGAGTGCACGTCTGCCTTGCCAATCGCCATCAGCAATCGGCCAACGTTGGCATCGCTGGCAAACATCGCTGTTTTGACCAGCGGCGAGTTGGCGACAGCGTACCCAACACACTTGCATTCGGCCACATCATGCCCACCCGTGACGTTGACGCTGATGAATTTGGTTGCCCCTTCTGCATCACGAATGATGCCTTGAGCAAGATCCAGACAAACATGGGTTAACGCAGCTTTGAACGCTAACCACTCATCATGAATCTCACCGACTGGCTCACCAACGCCTGTGGCAACGAGTACCAGCGAATCGTTCGTGGACGTGTCACTGTCAACCGTTATAGCATTGAAGGTGCGATCGGCAACCTCACGCAATACATCATCGAGATCGCTGGCCGGCACAGCCGCGTCGGTGAAGACGTAGCTGAGCATGGTGGCCATGTTGGGTTGAATCATGCCGGCACCTTTTGCCATGCCGGTTATGGTCACCACACTACCGTTAATGGTTACCTGTTGCGATGTGAGTTTGGGATGCGTGTCGGTGGTCATGATGCCTCGTGCGGCGTCTTGCCAATGCGATAGCGTGGTCCCCGTCTCGCTATTGAGCGTTGTTGCCGCGTTCTCTATCCCTTGCCGCATGATGTCATCAGGCAGTAGCTGGCCGATGACGCCAGTCGAAAACGGCAGCACGGACATGGACGGTACCTCCAGCGCATTGGCAAGCGCATCGCAATGTCCACTAGCCATGGTCAGGCCCGGTTCTCCAGTACCCGCATTGGCATTGCCTGAGTTAATCAGCAACGCCCTGACAGCGCCGGAGTTCTGTTGCATATGACGCCGGCACACAGTGACGGGCGCCGCACAGAAGGCGCTTTGCGTGAATACGGCGGCCGTGGTTGCTGATTTGGCTAGCCGTGCAACCACCATATCGGTGACGCCGTCTTTCTTGATTCCCGATGCCAGCGTGGCCCATTCAACACCTGCAACCGGGACAGCCGCAGGCAGATTCAGATTGACAGCCACCTAACCGAGCTTTCCGTGGCAAGTCTTGTACTTTTTGCCAGACCCACACGGGCAAGGCTCATTGCGCCCCACTTTGGGCATATCTCGCCGCACTGGCTGCGTTGCTGGTGCCGCCTGCGCCTGCTGCCGAACAGCCCCTCGGGCGGCCGCAGCCGCTGCGATGGCCGTCTGTGCGCCAGACTCGTTCTCTGCAGGCTCTTCTGCCAGGGCACTGGTCACTTCCTTGTGCTCGTAGCTGACCTGCGCTGACTGCTGCGGTGCTGCTTGCGCCTGCGCCTGTGCCTTGGCCTCTTCGACCTGTTCGGCATTGCGTACCTGCACCTTGCTCAGCACCGTGATGACCTGCGTCTTGTACTCACCCAACATGGTGGTGAACAGCTCGAAGGCTTCTCGCTTGTATTCCTGCTTCGGATTCTTTTGCGCATAGCCTCGGAGCCCGACACTTTGCCGCAGATAGTCCATGCCCGCCAGATGCTCTTTCCAGCTTTCGTCCAGAGCCTGAAGTGCCACGTAGCGTTCAAAGTTTCGTAACCCTTCTGCACCAGCTGTCTCTTCCTTGGCATCGTACTCTTCGGTCAGGCCTTGCAGAATGCGCTGAGTGATGTCTTCCTCGGGTAAATCAGGCTCAGCCTCCAGCCAGGCTTTCACATCGAAATCCTGGTTGGTCATACTCTTGAGCTCTGCTTGCAAGCCTTCAAGGTCCCAGGCTTCTTCCAGCGATCCGGGCGGAACGTACTGCGCCACCACATTGGGCACGATTTCCTCGCGAAGCTCGTCAATGAGTTCGCGAATGCTCTCGGATTCCATGAGTTCATTGCGCTGCTCGTAAACGACCTTACGCTGATCGTTGGCCACGTCATCGTATTCAAGCAGATTCTTACGCATATCGAAGTTGTGGCTTTCCACTTTCCGCTGTGCGTTTTCAATGGCCTTGGTGACCCAGGGATGCTCTATGGCCTCACCCTCTTCCATGCCCAGCTTCTGCATCAGGTTGCTGACACGATCGCTGGCAAAAATTCGCATCAAGCTGTCTTCGAGCGATAAATAGAAACGTGTGGATCCCGGATCGCCCTGCCGCCCGGAGCGCCCGCGCAACTGATTATCAATACGACGCGATTCGTGCCTTTCGGTGCCGATGATGTGCAAACCACCCGATTTCAGCACCGCATCATGACGGGCCTGCCAGTCATCTTTCAGCGCAGAAGAGCTGGACTCTGCCACGGCAGGATCACCACTGGCCGTGACCAATGCCGCCAACTCAGCCTCCAGGCTGCCGCCCAGTACAATGTCAGTACCACGACCAGCCATGTTGGTGGCGATGGTAACCGCGCCGGGTCTACCGGCATTCTCGATGATATTCGCCTCGCGCTCGTGCTGTTTGGCATTCAGTACCTCGTGCGCAATGCTCTTCTGCTTGAGCAGACTCGACAGATACTCCGACGTTTCAATGGACGTGGTGCCAACGAGAACTGGCTGCTCTCGCGTCGAGCATTCCTCGATGTCCTCAATAATGGCGTCGTACTTTTCTCGCTGTGTGAGAAAAACAAGATCGGCCTTGTCGTCGCGGATCATGGGGCGGTGTGTGGGGATGACAACCACTTCCAGACCATAAATGGACTGAAACTCGAACGCTTCAGTATCGGCGGTGCCGGTCATTCCCGCCAGCTTGTCGTAGAGGCGGAAATAATTCTGGAAAGTGATGGAAGCCAGCGTCTGATTTTCGCGCTGAATGGTGACTCCTTCCTTGGCCTCAATAGCCTGATGCAAGCCTTCCGACCAGCGTCGCCCCGGCATGGTTCGGCCGGTAAATTCGTCAACAATGACAATCTGATCCTGACTGACGATGTAATCGATGTCCTTGTTGTAGATGGCATGCGCACGCAAGGCCGCATTCAGATGATGCAGCACCGCAATATTGGACGGGTCGTACAATCCGGCGCCTTCCTCCAGAATGCCGTGTTCAATCAACACATCCTCGACGGTCTCCATACCGGCTTCGGTCAGGTGTACCTGCTTGGATTTTTCATCTACCGAGTAGTCGCCTTCGCGCTCCTCGGCCTCTTCCCCTTCCTGCCTGACCAGATGTGGCACCACGGCATTGAGCTTGCCGTACAGCTCGCTGTCGCCGTCTGCAGGGCCGGAAATGATCAACGGTGTTCGCGCCTCATCGATCAGAATGGAATCAACTTCATCAATGATGGCGAAATTCAGGCCACGTTGAACCCGCTGATCTGGGCTGTGCGCCATGTTGTCGCGCAGGTAGTCAAAACCAAATTCGTTGTTAGTTCCGTAGGTGATGTCGCAGGCGTAGGCTGCTCGACGCTCATCGGTGCCCAGGCCGCCAACGATCACTCCCACACTCAGGCCGAGAAAGCCGTAGAGCTTGGCCATCCATTCGGCATCACGCTGAGCCAGATAATCATTCACGGTGATGACATGAACGCCATTACCGGACAACGCATTGAGATAGACAGCGGCGGTGGCGACGAGTGTCTTGCCCTCACCGGTGCGCATCTCGGCGATCTTGCCGTTGTTGAGCACCATGCCGCCGATCATCTGAACGTCGAAATGGCGCATACCCAGAGAGCGCTTACCGGCCTCACGCGCCACGGCGAACGCC
>CALLPU010000242.1 GCA_938016235.1 uncultured Granulosicoccus sp.
CAGGCTGCAGCCAGTCTGGATAACAGCAGAGATGCTCTGCAACAGAACAACGATGAGCTGGATGACCTGCTCGATGGCGTCTATCCGGGCAATAACGGGTCGAGCGCAGATCAGGATGACGCGGAAGCGGTGCTCACGGCAGATTTCAGCGACGCCTCCGGCACACAGGCCATCATGGTGGACGATGATCTGGACTGGCTGGATGACGAGGTAGCTTCCGACACATCCGATAAGCCACTGCAGGCATTCCAGCCTGAGGCCACCAGTAGTCACGACGATACCGATCGGTTCACGCAAGAGCTGGAACGCCAGGCTGAGGAGTTACCAGGGCAGCACAGTGATGTCGTTGCCCATAATCCCCCGGCACAACCGGATATCAGCACGGCCGCCGAGCCCGAAGAGACAACCAGAGAGGATGCCATACCCGATTCTCAAGTCGCTGCAGCTGCAGTAGCGGCCGGCACAGCCGCCGCCGCATTCACGTCGGCCCCATCAACCCGTACACGGGAGTGGGATTACCCACTGGATCTTTCTGATGAGGGCGAAGGCGCGCATTACTCTGTGTACCGACGCGACCAGAGCTTGCAGGCAGTCAAGAGTGGTGTGTCCTGGTCAGCGTTGATACTCACGCTACCCTATCTGATCTACCGACACCTGTTTGGCACGGCCATCATGTATGTGATCATGGCGGTGATTCTGCTTGCCGGGTTGCTGGTGATGGGGCTCGCGTGGTTTGATGCCGGTATTACAGCAACACCACTGGTCAAGGCCGGAACCATCGGCTTTGGTTTGATGGCCGTTATCGGGCTGTTGTATCTTCCCTTTCGCCATGGCAATACCTGGCGCGGTGAAAAACTGGAAAGTCGCGGCTATGAACTGATTGCCTGGGTGCGGGCCAGAAGTCCTGGCAAGGCCATCTCGGCAGCAAGACGTGCGGCAGCTCTCGATTAGTTGTGCCGTGAGGAAACAGACCGCATTTTGCGAGGATGGAAGCGGAAGGAATCCGCATTAACCAAGCGTTAGCGTACAGCTCTGTCGCCAGCCGTCGTTATCACTTCCAAGTCATCGCGCAAGAATGACGGGCTGCTGTCCACGTCGAGACAGCCGCATGCCACTGAGTTAACTCAGCGGCCTTTGGGGGTAGCCGGAAAACGGATTTTCCGGCACCAATTACACCGCTTCACCGTACGTTTCCCGCAGCGCCTTTTTCTGCACCTTACCCATCGCGTTGCGCGGCAACTGATCCACGAAATGCACCTGTCGCGGTTGCTTGAATTTCGCCAATGTACCGGCCAGTTGTTCCAGGATCAGATCATCGGTAAGCGCGCTGGCTGATGTTGATTCATCCTTGACCACCACCGCCACAACCGATTCCCCGAAATCTGCATGTGGAACGCCAATAACCGCCGATTCAAGCACGCCGGGTACCGCATCGATCAACAGTTCCAGCTCCTTCGGGTAGATGTTGTAACCACCGGCGATGATCAGATCTTTAGAACGCCCCACTATCGTTACGTAACCCTGCTCATCAATGGTGGCAAGATCGCCGGTGATGAAAAAACCATCAGGCAATAATTCCTCGGCCGTCTTGTCTGGCATTTGCCAATAACCTGCAAACACATTGGGCCCTCGCACCTGGAGCACACCCACCTCACCGGTGGCTACCCGCTGCCCTGATTCCGGGTTCACTAGCTTGAGTTCAACACCCGGCAGTGCCGGCCCCACCGTGCCAGCCCGCCTGTCCCCGTCATACGGGTTAGAGGTATTCATGTTGGTTTCGGTCATGCCGTAGCGCTCCAGTATGCGCTGGCCCGTGCGTTGCTCGAATGCCTTGTGTGTATCTGCCAGCAGTGGCGCGCTGCCCGAGATGAACAGGCGCATATGAGCGGCAGCTTCCCGCGTAAACCGATCATCTGCCAACAAGCGGGTGTAAAAGGTAGGTACTCCCATGAGCACTGTGGCCTCGGGAAGTGCCCACAACACGGCATCGGTTGAAAAACCCGGTTGAAAGATCATTCGACCACCACACAGCATCATGACGTTGCAGGCGACAAACAAACCGTGTGTATGGAATATGGGCAATGCGTGCAGCAGAACGTCTGCTGGTGTGAATTGCCAGGCCGTGCACAGGGTTTGCGCGTTAGACAACAGGTTTGCATGGGTGAGCATCGCGCCCTTGGACCGACCGGTGGTGCCCGAGGTATACAGAATGGCGGCCAGATCATCAGCGTGTCTGGCGACCGCTTTGTCGAGCGGTGCGGCGGCAGACGCTTCAGTCAGCAGGCTGCCATCTGACTCCGCTCCCAGCGTCAACACGCCAGATGACTGGACTAACCGTGCACCCATGGCCTGGCGCGTCACATCAACGACCAGCACCTGAGGTCTGGCATCCTCCACAAAATAGGCAACCTCAGATTCAGTATAGGCGGTATTGAGAGGCAGGAATACCGCGCCTACCCGTACGCATGCCAGATACAACGCCAGTGCTTCGATACTCTTGGGCACCTGTACCGCGACTCGATCACCAGCTTTAACACCGTGGCTTTGCAGCACCGATGACACTCTGCACACCAGGTCAAGAAAATCGGAGTCACTGAGCGGCCGATTGGCCGAATCCGGCGTTGGCGAGAACAGTTGCCCGTTGCCCTGGCGTCGACCCGCCAATAACGCATCAAACAAATGATTACTCATGAAGCGCGTGCCCGACGTTTACGTAATCGAGTCAGCAGCGCACTGACATCAATGGATGTCTTGACGATCTGATCGTTGGCGTAGGCTTCGTGGTTGTCCTCGACCTTATCCAGGTCATACAGGTAGCTGACCATGGCACTGGCCGACTGCTGCAACCCTTTGGCAGAGACGTCTGCACCGGGCAGCACTTTATCCAGGCTCGCACCGTTACCCAGATGAAACCGCGCCACCGCATCCAGTGGTAGATGATCGGATCGCTTTTCATTGACCAGATAATGCGCAACAACGGCCTGTAACTGTTCGGCAGCCTGCTCATCCATATCAACCGCATCGGTTTGAGCCAGGCGCTGCGCGATGCGCAACCCGGCATGCAGATGTGCATGATCCGTATCAAGCGTTTGCGTCTGTTCAACCGGCTGCAGTGTCTTGTTGACCCAGCGCATGAACCCCGGCACCGGTGACAGCGTTCTGAAGGTATCCAGCTGCGGTAACTGCCTGGACAGCTCTTTAGCGACCTGCTTGATCAGAAAGTTGCCAAACGAGACACCCGCCAGACCCTGCTGACAATTGGAAATGGAGTAAAAGACCGCCATGGTTGCCTCTTGCTCCTTGATGATCTTGCGATCAGGCTCCAGGACTTCACCGATTGAATCCGGGCTTTTCTGTGCTAACGCCACCTCCACGAATATCAGCGGTTCATCGAGCATGGCCGGATGGAAAAAAGCAAAACAGCGCCGATCATCTGGCTCCAGCCGACTGCGCAGTGCAGACCAGTTACTGATGGCATGCACCGCCTCGTAGGCGATGATCTTTTCGAGAATATTGGCTGGGCTGTGCCAGTCTATTTCACGAAGCACCAGAAAGCCCTGGTTAAACCACGATCTGAACAAATGCTGAAAATCCACATCTATGCACCCAAGCTCTGGATACTGGCGGCACATCTTCAGCAGACAGGCACGCATCAGTACCAGCTCATTGGTGGCACCGGGTACACGGTTTAGCCTGCGGAACAGTTCCTGACGCCTGGGCTCCACGCTGTCCATGAGAATGGACAGATTTGCAGCGCTCTTGTTCTCGGCGTAATGCTGTGCGGCCCGAACAGCATGCTCGGCATTGATATCGAACCGCGTGGCCAGTAACTGAAAAAACTCCAGTTTTTCATTATCCGTGGCAATCGCAAACCGATTCAACAACCCCAGCGCGAGCTGATTGCCCGACATCTCCCCGCTTTGTGACAACAGCGCGTCGCACAGCTCGGAAAACGAGCCACGCCCTTCCACACGACTCTGTTGTTCCTGGCGAACAAACACCGAGCTCAGCAGCTCGGACAAGTAACTTATCCGGCTCATGTCTTTAGTTATTCCTGTTCGACCAACCCCGTAGGGGCCTCATGATACGGCATTACCCATGACCACTTCCGGCAACCAGGTAGCCAAACCGGGGAAAATTGATAACAGTATGATCGCTATGATCATGCAGGCCACATAGGGCAACGAGCCCAGCAATATGGTCTTCAACGGTATGTCAGGCGCAATCCCGTTGATCACGTAAAGGTTCAGGCCAACAGGCGGTGAGATCAAACCGATTTCCATGTTGATCGTCAGAATCACCGCGAACCAGTAAGGATCGAAACCAGCAGACAAGATGATAGGCAGCAGGATTGGCGCTGCCATGAGGATGACCGCCACGGGCGGCAGGAAAAACCCGGCGACCAGCAGAAACACATTCACCATGCCCATTAGCACCCAGCGATTGACATCCAGCGTGCCGATGTAGGTGGCTATGGATTGCGTGATACTCAAGCTGGACAGCATGTAAGAGAACACACCGGCAGCGGCGATGATGAACAGGATCATCACACTCTCACGGGTGGAGTCTCGAAGCACGATCCACAACGAACGCGGATTCCACAGCCGGTAAATGACAATGGCAATCAGTAAGCACATCAGAGCACCCACTGCCGCTGTTTCAGACGGTGTGGCGATGCCGCCATACATGGCGTACAACACACCAAGAATAATCAATATGAACGGCAGCACCCGAGGCAATATTTCAAACCGTTCCTTCCAACTGTAAACGGTTGATTCCAGCGCACCACTGGCACCCTGGGCACGCCAGGTACTGTAGATGGACCACGCCATGAATAAGCCAACCAGCAGCAGCCCCGGAAACACACCTGCCAGAAACAAACGACCAATGGATGTTTCAGTGGCGATGCCATACACGATCATGGTGACAGAGGGTGGAATCAGAATACCTAACGTTCCACCGGCCGCAATGGAGCCTGCAGCGACGCCGTCGGGATAACCGCGTTTACGCATCTCCGGAATACCCATCTTGCCGATAGCCGCACAGGTTGCCGGCGAGGAACCAGACATGGCCGCGAACAAGGCACAGGCACCGAGATTGGAAATCACCAACCCGCCGGGCACTCGTGTCAGCCACCGGTCCAGCGCTTCATACAAGTCTGCACCGGCACGCGTTGATGAGATAGCCGAGCCCATGATGATGAACATGGGTATGGAGAGCAAGGCAAAACTGTCCAGCTTGCCAAAGAATATTTCCGGCATGAGCTCCAGCGAGCGCATCCCGTCGAAGATGAGTAAAAACCCACCTGACACAATCAATAGACCGGTAGCAACCGACACGCCGGAAAAGAGCACCAGCACGGTGACAATGGCCACTATCGAACCCAGCAATAAGGGATCCATCAGTGCGAAGCCTCCGGAAACGGCGCATCTATGTTAAACAGAACGGCAATCATGTCAGTGCTCAGTTGCAACAGATACAACCCGAAACCCACCGGCATGGCAAGATACGGAATCCACAAGGGTGGCCCCCACACCGTGTCTGACTTCCAGCCTTTTGACCAGGCAAAGTGCCACAACTCATACGAATAGAACAGCATCACGCCAATAACTACAATGGCCGATAAGAAAGTGACGCAGGCAAGCGCCTTTCGCATCGACACGGGCAACAAGCGTGGAAGTAAATCCACATTGACATGACCCCGCACCAGCTGCACATACGGCAAGCCGATTAACGTGGCGCCGATCATCAGGTAGATGACAGATTCCGTTTGCCAGACCGTGGAAGCATTATTGATTTTGCGCACCCAGATCATTTGACACGTCAACAACACCGACGTAAGGATCATCAATGCAGACGCCACACCACAGACGTTGGAAATCAATCCCACCACCCGCATCCACAGCGGGCGGTGGTTGATCGCTGTTGAAGCGGAATTACTCAACGGCTAGAGCCATGTCCAGCAACGCCTGCCCGTCGGGCAGATCTTCGACAAAAGCGGCATAAGATGACGCTTGGGCCACATCTCGCCACGCCTGGAACGCTTCAGGCGACATTTCGGCAATTTCAACGCCAGCCTCTTTGAACACCTCAACAGACGCTGCATCTTCTTTCTTTGCTTCAGCCAGATAAAAAGCCTCAGCTTTGGCAGACGCTGCCATCAGTGCAGACTGCTGTGCCTCGCTCAAACCATCGAATGTGCTCTTGTTCATCAGCAACGGCTGATACATGAACCACAACGCCACATCGCCTGCTGGTGTGTAGCATTTGACCTGTTCATAAAGACGATACGACACAAACGACGAGGACGAGGTGTTGGCAGCATCCAGCACACCGGTTTGCATGGCGTTGTAGATTTCACTGGACGCCATGGAAGCGATGGAAGCACCCGCTGACGCCAGCATTTGTTCAAACGCCTTGCCGGCTGCACGTGTTTGCAGACCCGCCACATCTTCAGGCGATGTAATGCATTTGTCCTTTCCAGCAAAGCCCCCAGCAAGATAGCCGTGTACAAGGACCATGACATCATCTTCAGCCATGATGCCCTCGATGCGCTCCATGAACGGAGACTCGTTCAGACGCGCCGCGTGATCGTGATTTTTAACCAGCCCGGGCATGAGTGTCAGGTTGTAAGCAGGCTGTTGTCCACCCGCGTAGGACAATGGCAGCACCACCATGTCCAGCTGGCCACGACTTAGCGGCTTGTACTGCTCACGCGGCGGAAACAGTGATTTCGAGGGGAAAATGGTGATTTCGAGATCCACATCAGCGGCCGCGACTTCATCGGCGACAATCTGCGCCACCTTGTGGCGAATATCCTTGGTTGACCACTGATGTGACAGTCGCAGCTCGGCGGCCTGCGACACGCCTGTTAGCAAAACAGTACCTGCAACGACGCCTGCGCCCAGACGGCAGCAACGAGACACGGCCGTGGCGACCGAATTTTGAATCGATTTCATACGCTCTTCCAGTGTTGTAAACGGTATGGGGATGACCTGCCAACCCGGCTCCTGCGATCAGGAACGAACAGACCGGTCCTGTCCGTGTATTCAACGGCTCGTGGATTGTATACAATGATAGCCCTATTGAATGCAACCCTGAATCTTGATGACGACCATCAGAGAGCAGATTGAGCAGGCCATCCTGCTGGGTGACTTCGGCACTGACACCCGGCTGGACGAACAGCAGCTGGCAACCCGGTTCGCCGTGTCTCGTACCCCTGTGCGTGAAGCATTGAAGCAACTGGTTGCCTCCGGCTTGCTGGAACACAAACCCAATCGCGGTGTGTTCATACGCACACCGTCGGTGCAGGAACTGCTCGAAATGTTTGAGGTAATGGCCGAGCTGGAATCATTCTGTGGTCGGCTGGCCGCCAGACGAGTCAATGAACAAGACATGGAAACCTTGCAGCAGCTGAGCGATGCCTGTGAAATCGCCCTGGCCTCTGGCGATCACGACCGCTATTATCACGCCAACGAAAAATTGCATCTGGCCTTGTATGAGCTGTCCGGGAATCGGTACCTTGCGAAGCAGGCAGATACGCTGCATAAACGGCTGCAACCGTATCGGCGACTGCAACTGCGCGTACCGTATCGCATGCGGCAATCCATGAGTGAGCATCGCAAGATAGTGGAGGCCATCTGCGCTGGCGACTCGGAAGCCGCCGCTGATGCCATGCGTGCTCATGTTGCCATTCAAGGTGAAAAATTCAACGACCTGATTGCTGACCTACCTTTTTCCAACGCGGTTTAACCTGTCACTATCCATGCACACCATCCCAGCACGTCGCGGCAAGGCCGTTGTACTTCAAGCGGGTCAACGCCTGAAAATCATCAACACACACGGTCACCAGGTGGTGGATTTCTGGGCATTCGTTGCTGGGTCCATGAACGAATTCAGTGGCATGGAACAGTGCCGAGCCACATGGCTGAAATTGTGCCCTGAGGTGGGCGATGCGCTCTACTCCAACAGACGCCGCCCTATCATGCAACTGGTGGAAGATACCTCACCGGGACGGCACGATTCGCTCATGGCGCCATGCGACAACGAACGCTACGCGCTGTTAGGCTGCAATGGCTATCACGATAACTGCAAGGACAATCTGCACGCAGCACTATTTGAATTGGGCTACACGCTGCCGTTCACACCCGGCTCGCTGAACCTGTTCATGAACATACCCTGGCAACCCAGCGGCGCAATTGCCTTTGATCCCCCCTTGTCAAAGGCAGGCGACTACGTGGTCTGGAAAGCAGAACTGGACTGCATTGCCGTGATGTCCTGTTGTCCGCAGGACATACTGGACATCAACAATCGCAACACCGTGGAAGCACACTACGAGGTGCTTGAGGCTTAGTCAGCCGGTTTCTGCGCGGTAACCGCCGCTAACTCCGATCACCAATACGCATTGCCGATAATTTGACGCGCAGCGATAGGCGAACACTACACTTCCGGCACCCTGCTAACCGTTGCTCTGGCCCAACTCAACTATACTGAGCCGAGCAGCGGTAATGATGTGTGGAGTCAGATGGTCAAGGGATCCGGTAACACAGCGAACTATGAAAAGGATATTTTCATCAGTTACGCGCACATCGACAATCAGCCTCTCAAGGAAGACCTGTCAGGCTGGATCAGCCGGTTTCACGCCTCGCTGGAAGCTCTGCTGCGCATGCGTCTGGGCAAGGATGTTCACATCTGGCGAGATGACAAGTTGCAAGGCAATGATCAATTTGCCGAAGAGATACTCGAACAGTTTGATCATACGGCTGCGCTGGTCTCTGTCGTCTCACCTCGCTACCTGAACTCTGAATGGTGCGCCCGTGAAGTGGCAGCATTTGTGGATCGCGCAGATCGCGCCGGTGGCGTGGTTGTCAAACGCAAAGCCCGCATATTCAAAGTGATCAAGTCGCCGGTGGACACCGAAGAAAAACTGCCCGACATCATGCAGCAACTGCTCGGCTATGAATTCTTCAAAGTGGAAGACGGCGTGCCCGTGGAGATGGATGAAGTGTACGGCGAGCGTTATGGTCAGGATTTCAGCAGAATGTTGAACAAGCTGGCCTTTGAAGTAGCCGTTCTGCTTAACGATATGCAGAGCGAAGACGAAGCCTCGCAAACTGATCCGTCATCCACGAAACCGGTGATTTACCTGGCCGAGTGCAGTTTCGACATGCGCCAATACCGTGAAGTGCTGGATGCAGAACTACGGCGTC
>CALLPU010000243.1 GCA_938016235.1 uncultured Granulosicoccus sp.
CTGGTCGTCGATAACTGTTTTTGCACGCCAGCGCTACAGAAACCCCTGGCATGCGGTGCTGACATCGTCATTCACTCAGCCACCAAGTATCTGGACGGGCAGGGCCGATGCGTCGGCGGCGCTGTGGTGGGATCGGCGCAGTTGATAGAACGTCTCACCGCCTTCATGCGTAGTGCCGGGCCCTGCATGAGTCCGTTCAATGCCTGGGTATTCATCAAAGGGCTGGAAACGCTGAATCTGCGTATGAAGCAACATTCCGCCAATGCCGCGGAACTGGCTCAATGGCTGGATTCGCATGATGCTGTGCGGCATGTGTATTACCCGGGCCTGGCATCGCACCCGGATGCCGAGCTGGCCAAGCGGCAGCAACGAACCGCTGGCGGTATCCTGTCGCTGGAAGTGGCTGGCGACAGGGCAGCGGCCTGGCGCATCATTGATGCAGTAAAGCTGTGCTCCATCACGGGGAATCTTGGCGATGCCCGCACGACCATCACACATCCGGCCACCACTACGCACGGCCGCATGAGCGCAGAAGACAGAGCGCTTGCCGGTATCGGCGACGGTCTGATCCGATTGGCTGTCGGTCTGGAAGATGCGATTGATATCAAGCGGGATCTTGAGCAAGCCCTGCAGCAGGTATAGCCAGAAAAACACCCAGGAGAATGTCTACCATGACACCGAGTCAACGCGCAGCTTTGCTGCATGAACTTTTTCAAGCCGGTGTTGATGCGGTTGGTGGGCGTCAGGCAACGCAGCGTTCTCTGCAAGAACATACGTTGTCCAAACATGTCCATCTGGTGGCTTTGGGAAAGGCGGCAGATGCCATGGCGACTGGCGCGTTATCAGTGATAGGGGAGCGACTGGTGTCGGGGCTGGTTGTCACTAAGCATGATCATTTGAGTGACGCCTTGAAAGCCGATAGCCGTCTTCGCTGCATTGAAGCTGGCCATCCCGTGCCTGATGAGGGCTCATTGCTGGGCGGCAAAACACTGAGCGAATTTGTTGCACAGATTCCAGAAGATCATCAGTTGGTGTTTCTGGTCTCCGGGGGAACGTCAGCACTGGTGGAGCATTTGAATGAAGGGCTTGGCCTGACTGAACTGAAACATGAAACCGATAAGCTACTGGCCAGTGGCGCACCGATTGGCGAGATGAACCGGCACCGACGATCGCTGTCGCTAGTGAAGGGTGGAAAACTGGCCAAGCTGATCAAGTGCACAGTGCTGCAATTGCTGATCAGTGATGTACCGGGCGATAAACCGGGCGATATCGGTTCAGGTTTGCTGATTCCTGATGCGGCGACGGGCATGCCAGCAGATCTTCCCGTGTGGGATTTGATAACAACCCACATCATCGCGTCTTCATCCATTGCACAGGCTGCCGTCGAACAGGCGGCTGAAGCAAAAGGCCTGGTGGTTCGTCAGCCGTTCGGCGAGCTGCACGGCGACATGCCGGAGGTTGTGGAGCGTCTGAGTTCGGTGTTGACGGCACCGAATCTGTCACCGGGTGTGTATATCTGGGGCGGTGAACCCACCGTTGTATTGCCGGAAAACCCGGGTAGAGGAGGGCGCAATCAGCATTTGGCGCTGGCGTTATCAGAGCCGCTATCCAACGTACCTGGGGTGTCCCTGCTGGTCTGTGGCACCGACGGTACAGACGGGCCAACTCAGGATGCCGGAGGACTGGTTGACGAACAAACCTTCGCCGCGGCTCAGTCAGCGGAGCTGGATATCAACGCGTACCTGGAACGCGCCGATGCAGGTCATTGTCTGGAGGCTTTGTCTTGCTTGGTAACCACAGGGCCCACTGGTACAAACGTGATGGACCTGGCCATTGCCATTGTGGAGTAAGCCCTCTCGCGAAGGCTACTAGCGAGTGGTGATTTGCGCCGCTGCTCGCAGGTCTTCGACATGTTGTGCCAGGGCTTTTCGAACAGCGAGATTTGTCAGGCCAGACTTCACCGATTCGAAATCGGGTAAGGCCGTGTTGCGCTTGTCCACCAGCTTGATGATGTGATAACCAAACTCGGTTTGTACAGGCTCCATGCTCGTTTCGCCGACTTGCATTTGCGCAACGGCGCTGGTGAATTCGGGGGGCAGTGTGGAGCTTTGAAACCAGCCCAGATCGCCACCGTTGTCGCCAGCCGGATCAATGGAATGCAGCTTTGCAAGTGCATCGAATTTCTTGCCTGCAGCCAGTTCTGCCAACACTTCCCGGGCAGTGTCTTCGTTGTCCAGAAGGATATGGCTGGCGCGGAATTCTGCCCGATCTACCGACTCTGATTGCGACTCGTATTCTGCTTTGAGCTCCTCTTCGCTGAACGTCATGTCAGCGCCCCTGCGAGCCAGATAGGCATTGGCCATGGTCTGTGTGTATTGCAGTTGAAGTGCTGCTGATACTTCCGGATTCTTGTCCAGTTCCATCTCTTCCGCGGCCTGTGTAAGCACTTCCAGATTGATCAGCTCTTCCAGAATTTGCGCGCGGTCGGCAGTTTCTCCGGCGGCGGTGAGTTGTTGAGCCACATTCTCTACAGACATCTGCGGGATGGGCCTGCCATTCACGCTGGCCAGCACACCGTCAGCCAGCGCTGAATCAGTGGTAGAGGAGTCCTGGGCGTGGCTGAAGCCGGCTGCGCCAATGGCGGCGAAAAAGCTCAGAACGAGGATTTTGGAGACAGACATGGGCAATCCGCGAAATTGATTGAAAAGGACAGGAAAAGACTTCCAATTGTGCTGTATATGCAAGCAGCGCACCGCTTCGGCGTACAATCTGCAGTGATCTTGGCATGATGTGCGCGACAATGAGTCAGTTTTTCGAAATTCACCCTGACAATCCGCAGAAGCGGTTGATTAGTCAGGCCGTCAGTATTATCCGTGATGGTGGTGTCATCGTCTATCCCACAGACTCGTGCTACGCACTGGGCTGCCACGTGGGAGACAAGCAGGCCATGGAGCGCATCGCGCGTATCCGCAAGACTGACACCAAGCATAACTTCACGCTTGTCTGCCGGGATTTATCCGACATTGCCACCTATGCCAAGGTGGATAACGCTACGTACAGAACCCTCAAATCACTGACGCCCGCTCCGTATACGTTCATCCTCAAGGCTACCAACGAAGTACCCAGACGCCTGCAGAACCCCAAACGTAAGACCATCGGCATCCGGATACCCGACAACGCCATTTGTCAGGCATTGCTCGAAGAACTGGGTGAGCCGCTCATGAGCAGCACCCTGATCATGCCCGACAAGGACTTGCCGGAAACCGATCCTGAGGAGATTCGTGATCTTCTGGAAAAGCATGTGGATCTGATTATTGACGGGGGCAACTGCGGTTTTGAGCCGACGACGGTGTTGGCCATTGATGATCACGGCGAAATCGAGGTGACGAGGGCAGGGCGCGGCGATCTGAGTTTTATCACGGTATAATCGGCCAAACCGGAGCCCCGTGATGCAAGCAGATCCGCCGCCGACAGAAGCGGACCCACCAAGCGATGCCGTTGTAGACGAACCCATCGCGGTTGTACGTGGCGAACCGTTTACCCAGCTCCCTCTGGATTTATACATTCCGCCCGATGCGCTGGAAGTGTTTCTGGATGCGTTTGAAGGGCCGCTGGACTTGCTCCTTTACCTGATCAAGCGCCAGAATCTGGATATCCTGAATATTCCGATTGCAGACATTACCGCGCAGTACATGAAGTACATCGGTTTAATGGAAACCATGCGATTTGAGCTGGCTTCCGAGTATCTGGTCATGGCCGCCATGCTGGCTGAAATCAAGTCCAGAATGCTACTGCCCCGCCTTGACGAGCTGAGCGATGACGAGGACGATCCGCGCGCAGAGCTCATCCGCCGGCTGCAGGAATACGAACGCATCAAGAAAAGCGCTGTGGCCCTGGATGATATGCCGCGGCTGGAAAGAGAACACCAGGTACTGAAGGTGGTTGCACCCACTATCGAGCGGGATGTGCCATTGCCCGACATCACGATGAAGGAGCTGATGCTCGCTCTGAGAGATGTGGCGGAACGCGCCCACCTGAGTGGTCACCACAATATTTCACGCGAAACCCTGTCGGTTCGTGCACGCATGTCGCATGTTCTCTCCGCGCTGAAGATTGGTGAGTTTTGCGAGTTTGCCACCTTGTTCAACCCTGAAGAGGGGCGGCTGGGTGTCGTGGTGACATTTCTGGCGATTCTCGAGCTGTGTAAAGAGGCTGCCATTGATATTGTGCAGGCCGAACCCTTCGCACCGATTTACCTGAAACCTCGAAGTGAGTCAGTGGATATCTCTGATGATGCTTCCGAGCACATAGAACTGCCCGAGTAAAGTGATGGACGCTCAACAGACACGTAATATTCTGGAGGCTTGCCTGCTGGTTGCCGGCAAAGCCATGAATATCAGTCAGCTCGAAAACCTGTTCGAGTCTGATATCGACAAACCGGATAGAAGCGAGATAAAAACCGCGCTGACCGAGCTGCAAGCTGAATACGAAGGGCGAGGAATAGAACTGGTTGAAGTAGCGTCAGGTTGGCGCTTGCAGTCACGCGCATCCATGGAGCATTGGGTGGCCCGGTTGTTTCAGGAAAAGTCGCCGCGTTACTCGCGCGCATTGTTGGAAACCCTCGTGCTTATCGCCTACCGCCAGCCTATTACGCGCGGTGAAATAGAAGAAGTCCGAGGTGTTGCCGTAAGCTCAAACATTATAAAAACGCTGCAGGAAAGAGAGTGGGTAAAAGAAATTGGCTACAAGGATGTACCCGGCAAGCCTGCACTATGGGGTACCACCCGACAGTTTCTGGACTACTTCAATCTCAAGCGTCTGGATGAATTACCCACACTGGCAGAAGCGCGCGACCTTGAAGAGATTGATGCAGCCCTCGCCGCCGAAGTAGGCCTGGTTGATGGCGTAACCGATAGCGTCGCCGCCAATGACTCCCCGGGCACTGAATCTGAGCCCGATAATCAGTCGCCTGAGAGTGCTGAGAGTGCTGAGAGTGCTGAGAGTGCTGAGAGTGCTGAGAGTGCTGAGAGTGCTGAGAGTGCTGAGAGTGCTGAGAGTGCTGAGAGTGCTGAGAGTGCTGAGAGTGCTGGCGCTAATACAATAACTGGCACTGCGTTGGCTGAGCTGGCCAGCGGCTTGCCTGGCGCAGCCAGTGACGCTGAAACCGCAGATTTCAATGCTGTAGTCAGTGATTTTGTAACCAGTGCTGAGACAAACAACCCGGTCGTCACCATTGAAGCCGATGATCTTCCCAATGACCGTTCAGACCTTGAGCCTGAGTCCAGCGAGTCCAGCGAGTCCAGTGAGTCCAGTGAGTCCAGTGAGTCCAGTGAGTCCAGTGAGTCCAGTGAGCCAAACGAATCAAACGAACCACGAACACCTGATGCTGAGTTATCTGAGTCAGCGCGTGAACAGCGTAAGCCAATACAAGCTGAAGCAATCTCCGCCCACGATTTAATTATTGAGGAGTCGAAAGAACCGCCCCGCAAAGCATCTCAAGACCCCGATCAGCAAGGGAACTCTGATTTTGATACTGCTGGTGGTGACGCTGAATCAGAACTTCATCGGGTCATCAACGAATTTGCTGAAGAACATCAGCAGGAGATAGACGCTCGTGATGAGTATGAGTCACGTAATTTGTCCCCTAAGCCTGCCGACAACGCTACGGAAAACTCTGAGTTTGAAAATCAGGCAGAACTACCCAGCGTTGCGCGAAACAATTTGAAGGCAAAATTGTATGGAGTGACTGGGGCGGTTGAGTCAGAGGTTGAGGTACTTGATGATGATTCTCCTCAAACTTCCGATCCTGAACCACCGGAGAGCAAAAACGCTGAGCCCTGAATAGCAAGAGGGCACGTTGCAACGCGAAGGATCGCGGCTGATTATCAGGATCGCACTGCGCAGACACCATCGAGTTTCTCACGTGTGTTGCCAAGCTATCGTGCGCTATGGAAACCCATCGCTCAAGATACGCCTGCTGCAGATAATGAAAGCGAAAATGCAAAGGCGGATACGAGACCTGAACAAAGCCAAGCGACTGCAACTGATGACAGCGCAGTAGAGTCTGTCGCAGAGGAGCTTGTAAAAGTCGATATTGATTTCGGTGAAGATAATGACGTGAGCGAGTCTATAAAAGCCGAAACCGAAACCGATGCCCAAACAGAGGCAGAAACGAAAGTCCAAGCAGATACAAAAACAGACCTGGAAGCAATCTCAAATCAGGATCTGAGCGATGCAGAGGACGATCTAGCCGATGAATTACTGGCTGCTCAGGCGGTGTCTGATGAGGCCAGCGAGTCGGGTGCTACGGAAGACTGGCCCCTGTCGGTCATAGACACCCAGGTAGTCGATGTGGAGCTGGATGGCTTGGAAGATGAGACCGCTGAGTCAGTGGATGAAAGCAGCTACCTTGTGTCGGTATCAGACGCAGAAGCGGTCCCGGTAGAACGCAAAACAGATATCTCAACTGTTGATGACATCAGCGCCACTGTTGAAGAAAATACAGGTGTAACAGAAACTACAGTTGATAAGCCAACACCCAAGGGGTTTGTTAAACGATGGGCTGGTCGATTTGTTTCGTGGTTAAAGCGATTTGTGGGTTTTGAATAGTC
Organism: uncultured Granulosicoccus sp.; assembly: GCA_938016235.1. GTDB lineage: Bacteria > Pseudomonadota > Gammaproteobacteria > Granulosicoccales > Granulosicoccaceae > Granulosicoccus. The sequence goes on from CALLPU010000243.1 coordinate 6,612, forward strand.
GCGACAGTTTGATAGAGCCTTCGGCTGAGCTGGTTGAACAGGCTGAACTGTATAAATGTCATTACCATGGGAAAGTGTCGGTTTAATTACCGAGCGACTTTGTTGCGAGCAACAGTATGAATTATTCAGAATGATCGCAATTTGTGAACGCTCGTGGTCATGTGAGCTCTACAAAGCCGACACTCAGACATCTAACAATAGATGGTCTGATTTTGGCGGCAAAGTGCCCAATACGGTCCTTCGCTGCAAGTAAACGAATGCCAGCTTCCGTTGATGGTCCCCTAGGCCATTAGCATGCAAGTTTTCAATTTCTTTTCAAAGTGACAAGGCTCCCAGAGGCAATGATGATTCCAATCCCGATCCAAGTCTGTGTGACGGGCCAGTCTCCGAACGCAACGAGGCCGACGATTACGGCTGCGACGATCTCAAGGTAGACCAACGGCGCGAGGACACTGGCAGGAGCAAAGCGGAAGGCGGCAATAGACAGACCATGCGACAAACTCTGTAGTAGACCGATGAGCGCGAAGAATGCAAGGAATGCGTCTGCACCTTGAATACCAGCTCCTAAAGCGAATGGGGTCAGCACAAGCGCGCCAAGAACAGACTGATAGCACAAAGCCACCAGTGGCGGTGCCTGTCGCGCCGCCAAACGTGTCGCTAGCATGTAGAGGGCAAAGAGAAGCCCCGCGCCGATAGCCCAGAGGATGTTGGCGTCGAAGTTTCCGTCGGGCTGCAAGACCACGATCACTCCGACAAATCCAAGAGTGATTGCGGCGGCGACGCTCCATGTGAGCCGCTCCTTGAGCACGAATGGAGCTAACGTAGCAGCGACAAAGGGTGCGACGAAATAGGCCGCGATTGCGTTGGCAAGAGGTACGGTCCGAACCGAAAAGAAGAACATCGTCATCGCGCAGACCAATAGCAGCGTGCGCGCAGTCTGTGATGGCAGACCGGCAGGAAGAATCGCATCACGCCCATGCGCACGGATCGCTATCGGAGCGGCGATGAGTGCCGCTGCACAATGGGTTCCCCACGCAATCGTGAATACTGGCAGCGTGTCACTCATGTATTTCGCAAGCCCGTCCCGAACCGGAATGATGAACATCGCAAGCGCCATGAGCGCCAATCCGAGCAAGATGCGGTCTCCTGACGTGTTTGCTGTCGAAGATACGGTAATCTAGAAATCTCCTCTTGTTCCTTAGTGCAATTTACGAACGCGACCAGTGGCAGCATTGTAAGGTAATCTCGCACCGCGTGAGAGCTGCCATTCGTGTATAACGCAGCATCGGTCAGATTGCTGAGAAATTCCGAATACGTGAGCACCATGAACGGCTGCTATTGTCCCAGACTTTTCACACAGTCTGGGTCCAAAGCGGCCTTAG